>CAZHFS010000005.1:5405-26759 GCA_964531885.1 uncultured Propionivibrio sp. | reverse complement strand
GCCTGCCGCACACTGTGCATGTCGGACAGGAGGTCAGCGTCGAAGGCCCTTACGGCCACTTCCGCCTCGACCGCCACGATCCGTCGCGCCGCCAGATCTGGATCGCCGGGGGCATCGGCGTGACGCCCTTCTTGGCCTGGCTGGAAACCCTGCAGGCATCGCCTGAGCACGCGCCCGTGGCCGACCTGCATTACTGCACACGCGATCGCGCCAACGACCGCTTCGTGGTCCGGCTCGAACAATTGTGTGCCGGCCTACCTAATATCCGTCTGCACGTGCATGGCAAGCAGCAGGGGCAGGAACTCAGCGCCGCAGGACTGGGCCTCGACGCCCAGACGCTGAAACGAAGCGAAGTCTGGTTCTGCGGCCCAGCTGGTCTCGCCGAGGGACTCAAGCGCGGCCTGCGTGCCCTCGGCGGCGCACCACGCTTCCATCAGGAAGCCTTCGAGATGCGGTGAGTGAACCTTGCAAAAAAGGGCGGCCATGGCCGCCCTTTTCCATGAACCGCACGCGCTTTATTCGACCCGGTAACGCGCCGATTGGGCATGTGCCGGCAGGCCCTCGCCATCGGCCAAGGTGCCGGCGACGCGCCCGAGTTCGCTGGCCGCCCGCCGGGAAGCGCGGATCAGGCTCGTCCGCTTCTGGAAATCATATACCCCCAGCGGCGAAGAAAAGCGCGCGCTGCCCGAAGTCGGCAACACATGGTTCGGCCCGGCGCAGTAGTCACCGAGCGCTTCCGAGGTGTATGGGCCGATGAAGATCGCGCCGGCGTGGCGAATCTTGCCCACCCAGGCATCGGCATCCTGCATCGACAGTTCAAGGTGCTCGGGTGCGATACGGTTGGCGACCGCACAGGCTTCGTCGAGGTCGCGCACTTCGATCAATGCGCCGCGCCCTGAGAGCGCCGCGCGGATCGTCGCCTGGCGCGGCATGGTCGGCAGCAGGCGCTTGATCGAGGCCTCGACGCGGTCGAGGTAGGCCGCATCCGGACAGATCAGGATGGCCTGCGCCAGTTCGTCGTGCTCGGCCTGCGAGAAGAGATCCATGGCGACCCAGTCCGGGTCGGTCGTGCCGTCACACAGGATGAGAATTTCCGACGGTCCGGCAACCATGTCGATGCCAACGACACCGAACACACGCCGCTTGGCGGTCGCCACATAGGCATTGCCGGGGCCGACGATCTTGTCGACGCGCGGCACGGTCTCCGTACCGAAGGCCAGCGCGGCGACAGCCTGCGCCCCACCGATGCAGAACACGCGGTCAACGCCAGCCAGCGCCGCCGCCGCAAGAACGAGCGGGTTCTTTTCTCCACCGGGCGTCGGCACAACCATGATGAGTTCCCCGACGCCTGCCACCTTGGCCGGAATCGCGTTCATCAGCACCGACGACGGGTAAGACGCCTTGCCGCCCGGCACGTAGAGGCCGACGCGGTCGAGCGGTGTGACTTTCTGGCCGAGCAAGGTCCCGTCCGCTTCTTCGTATTGCCACCCTTGCAACGGCTGACGCTCGTGGTAGGCGCGCACGCGCGCCGCCGCAGTTTCAAGCGCCGCGCGCTGCTCCGCCGGCAGGCCGGCGAACGCGCTGTCGAGTTCACCGCGCGACAATTCCAGTGCGCCGATTGACTCGACGCTCATCCGATCGAAGCGGTTGGTGTATTCCAGAACAGCCGCATCGCCGCGCGCACGCACGTCGGCCAGGATAGACGCCACGGTACGTTCGATGGCCTCGTCCTGCGCCTCCTCAAAAGCGAGCAACGCATCGAGTCGGGCAGAAAAATCGGCATCGCGCGACGAGAAACGACGGATGTCGCTCATGCGGCCACCGCGCCCGCAAAGGCGTCGAGAATGGGAACGATCCGCTCGCGTTTGACCTTGAGCGCCGCCTGATTGACGATCAGGCGCGAGGAAATGTCCATGATGTGTTCGACGGCGACGAGGTTGTTGGCCTTCAGGGTGCTGCCGGTCGACACCAGATCGACAATGGCGTCGGCGAGTCCGGCGAGCGGCGCAAGCTCCATCGAGCCATACAGTTTGATCAGGTCGACGTGTACGCCTTTGGCCGCGAAGTGCTCGCGCGCGATGTTGATGTACTTGCTCGCCACCTTGAGGCGCGCGCCCTGGCGCACCGCGTTTTCGTAGTCGAATTCAGCAGGCACAGCAACCATCATCCGGCATTTGGCAATATTGAGATCAAGCGGCTGATACAGTCCGGCACCGCCGTGCTCGATCAGCACGTCTCGCCCGGCCACGCCGATGTCGGCCGCGCCGTACTGGACATAGGTCGGCGCATCGGTCGCCCGCACGATGACAACCCGCACATCGGCCCGGTTGGTCGGAATGATCAGTTTGCGCGAGGTTTCCGGATTCTCGAGCGGCTCGATCCCTGCTGCCGCCAACAGCGGCAGCGTTTCCTCGAAAATGCGCCCTTTGGAAAGTGCGATGGTAATGCCGTCCAAAACTGTACCCTCGTCGTTGCGTTATCTGTCCATTCGGCGGCGCCCCTTGCGCCACCGAAACCTGCATTCTAGCCGGCGCGCCGCAATCAGCGCACCCGGCGCACCCGCGCACCGAGTTTGTCGAGTTTTTCCTCGATGCGCTCATAACCCCGGTCAAGGTGGTAAATGCGCTCAATCAGGGTTTCGCCCTGAGCCACCAGACCGGCGATCACCAGACTTGCCGAAGCTCGCAGATCAGTCGCCATCACCGTCGCCCCTTCCAGTTGCGGCACACCAGTGACCAACGCGGTATTGCCGTCGATCTTGATCTGTGCGCCAAGGCGGATGAGTTCAACCGCATGCATGAACCGGTTCTCGAAAATCGTCTCGCGGATCACGGCTGCCCCTTCGGCCACCGCATTGATGGCCATGAACTGTGCCTGCATATCGGTCGGAAAAGCCGGATAGGGCTCAGTGCGCACATTGACCGCCTTAAGACGGGCCGGCGCCTTGAGATGGATGGCATTTGCCTCGCTGATCACCGCACAGCCGGCCTCCTGCAGTTTCGCTACCACGGAATCCAGGTAAGCCGTACTCGTCTGAGTCAGACGCACATCGCCACCGGTTGCAGCGGCGGCACACAGGTAGGTTCCTGTCTCGATGCGGTCAGGCATCACCGAGTGCGTCGCACCATGCAGGCGCTCCACCCCCTGAATCCGGATGCAATCGGTACCCGCACCGTAAATCTTCGCGCCCATGGCGATCAGGCAGTTAGCCAGATCCACGACCTCCGGCTCGCGTGCCGCGTTCTCGATGAACGTCTCGCCTTCGGCAAGCACCGCGGCCATCATCAGGTTCTCTGTCCCGGTCACGGTCACCATGTCGGTGATGATCCGAGCCCCTTTGAGCCGAGTTGCCTTGGCATGCACATAACCCTGCTCGACCGTCACTTCGGCACCCATCGCCTGCAAACCCTTGATGTGCTGATCGACAGGCCGGGCACCGATCGCACACCCGCCGGGGAGGGACACGCGCGCCTCGCCAAAGCGGGCGACGAGCGGACCGAGCACGAGGATCGAGGCGCGCATCGTCTTGACCAGATCGTACGGAGCGACCGGGTTGTGCAAGGCATGGCTGTCGAGGATCAATGCCTCGTTGCCATCCATGGTCACATCGACGCCCATCTGCCCCAGCAAGCGCAACATCGTCGACACGTCGTTCAGATGCGGCACATTCGCCAGACGCAGCGGCTCGGCAGTCAGCAAGCTGGCACAGAGTATGGGCAGCGCCGCGTTTTTCGCTCCGGAGATGGCAACTTCGCCGGACAGGCGCAGGCCGCCTTCGATGAGCAGCTTATCCACGTGTTGCCCTCCATTCGTCGGGCGTGATGGTACTCATCGACAGTGCATGCAATTCACCGCTGTCAAAATACGGTTTGAGCACGGCATTGACCAACTGCTGGCGTTTGACCCGGGTCTTACCCTCGAACAGAGAGCTGACGATCAGCGCCTCGAAGTGCTGACCATCGCCTTGCACATGCAGGCCTTCGCAGGGCAAGCCCTCAGCGATCAGCTTCTTGACTTGTTCGGGTTCCATCATGATTCAGTTCCTCAACTTGTATCCGCTACGCAGGAGGTTCAGGGCCAGCAGAGCGACCGCCAGAAAACTCACTGCGACGACGGCCAGGCTTGTTCCGGGCCCCACGTCCGAGACGCCGAAGAAGCCATAGCGGAAGCCGTCGATCATGTAAAAAACCGGGTTGGCATGTGACACCTGCTGCCAGAACGGCGGCAGGGAATGAATGGAATAGAACACACCGGAGAGCATGGTCAGCGGCATGATCAGGAAATTCTGGAACCCGGCCAACTGGTCGAATTTGTCAGCCCAGATTCCGGCAATGATACCGAGAGAACCCATGATACCGCCACCGAGTATCGCGAAAACAAGGATCCAACCCGGAGCGGCAAAGCCAAGCGGCGCGAACCAGCAGGTCACCGACAGCACACACAGGCCGACAACCAGCCCGCGCAGCATGGCGGCAACCGCATAGGCGAGATAAAACTCGAGGTAGGAAATCGGGGGCAGCAGGACGAAAACCACGCTGCCCGTGACCTTGGCCTGAATCAGGCTCGACGAGCTGTTGGCGAATGCATTTTGCAGCACCGACATCATGACCAGCCCAGGAATCAGGAAGGCCGTATAGGGCACGTCATACACGCGCACATGAGCATCTAGGACATGCGCGAAAATAAGAAGATAGAGCACTGCGGTGAGTACCGGCGCGGCCACCGTCTGGAAACTGACTTTCCAGAAACGCAGCACCTCCTTGTAAAGCAGGGTCATAAAGCCGGTCATTGCCTACCCTCCCGGCCTTGCATCACACCGACGAAAACATCCTCAAGGTCTGGCTGATCAAGGCGCAGATCCTCGATTTTCAGGCCGTCCTCGCGCAGACGCGCCAGCACGCTCTCGACTTCACCGAACGCTGCCAGACGGAACCGCCAGCCCCCCTGGCATGCCTCAGCCCGCGCCGCCAGATCCGCCGGTAGCTCGCCCCCCTCCCCCAGGCACACAGTCAGGGACTGGGTCGACTGCCTGGCCAGCAGGTTGGCGGTTGTATCGAGTGCGACGATCTTGCCCTGCTTGAGCATGGCAATTCGCCCGCACAGCGTTTCTGCCTCTTCCAGGTAATGGGTGGTCAGGATGACCGTATGCCCTTCGCGATTGAGCCGCTGGACGAACTGCCACAACCCCTGCCGCAGTTCGACGTCGACCCCTGCCGTCGGCTCATCGAGAACAATCACCGGGGGTTTGTGAACCAAAGCCTGGGCCACCAGCACCCGACGCTTCATCCCCCCCGAAAGGCGACGCATATTGGTGTCCGCCTTGGCCGTCAAATCGAGGTTGGCCAGGATCTCATCGATCCAGTCGTCGTTATGGCGCAAGCCAAAGTAGCCTGACTGGATACGCAACGTTTCGCGTACCGTAAAAAACGGGTCGAACACCAGCTCCTGCGGCACGACACCCAGCAGACGACGCGCGGCGCGGTAATCGCCCGCAACATCATGCCCCATGACGGTCAGACTGCCGGAATCGGCACGCGACAATCCGGCAAGACAAGAGATGAGCGTTGTCTTGCCAGCCCCATTGGGGCCTAGCAAGCCGAAGAACTCGCCTTCCTGAATCGAGAAGGACACCCCATCCAGCGCACGCAGCGGGCCATAGGTTTTCACCAGGTCCCGGATTGAAACGGCGATCCGTGCAGAAACGCTCATGGCCGCACCTGTCCTCGGGACGACGACCGGTCGCTCAGGCGAGCGGCAGGGTTTCGGCGACCCCGTAAAGACCGGCAAGGCTCATCAGCCCGGCCGGCGGATTGACGATGCGCAGTGCTGCCCCGCGCTCATGGGCACTGCGCTGCAGGGCAAAGATGACCCCCAGGGCGGACGAATCCGCCTCGGCGACCCCGGCCAGATCGACAAGCACTTCGGGTCCGGACAGGCCACGCAAAAAACCGCGCCCTGCGGCAAGCAGGGCGGGCGCATCGGCAATCAACATCGGGCCGCTGATACGCAGCCCGCTACCGTTCTGTTCGATCATTTTTTGCCTGTTTCCGCCTGGGCATTCTTTTTGGCCAAGGTCTCGATCAGTCCATCAACCCCATTGGCCCGCACTTCCTGATTGAAGGTATCGCGATAATTGGTTACCAAGCTCACCCCGGCAACAACGACGTCGTACACCTTCCAGCCATCGGCCTGTTTCTCGAGGGAATAATCCAGCGGGATCGGCTTGTTTCCAGGCTGCACGATCTCGGTGCGCACCAGAACCTCGGTATCGCCGCCTTGCATCTTGCTCGGCTTATAGCGAATCGTCTGATCCTTGTAGCCGGTCAGGGCGTTCGAATAGGTGCGCACGAGGAGGGTCTTGAATTCGTCAGCCAGGCGCTTCTTCTGCTCCGGATTCGCCTTGTTCCAGTCACGCCCCATCGCCAGCGCGGTCATACGCTGGAAATTGAAGTGGGGAAGGACCTTGGCTTCGACGAGTTCAATCGCCTTTTTGGTATTGCCGTTGCGAATGTCCTTGTCCTGACGGACGATAGTGAGCACATCGTCCGTCACCTTGTGGATCAGCGCATCCGGCGCCTCTTCATTGGCCAGAGCAACTGATACCGCGACAAAGAAACCCAACACTACGGACAACAACGACTTCATAAAACCCCTTCCACTTCAAATTCCATGGCTACGTGGATCAGTAGCAACGACTCATCTTGCAATCGCCCTCTTTCTCAGGATTGCCGTCACGTACAGCACTGCGGCGGTTCTGCAGGTAAGCATCGCGAATGTAGTTGTACTTATCGAAAGCCGCCTGTTCGACAACCTTGTCGGTCGGCAGCAGACTGGCGCGCAGGTCGATGAAGTGCACGCCGACCAGCGAATTGCGCAGAGCCACATCATCGACACGCCACACCGGATCAGCGGCGGTATCGACCAACCAGCCGAAGGTATCGCGCGTCGTGCGCGGCCCGATGAGCGGCCAGTACAGGTAGTCACCTTCCGGCACACCCCAGACCGCCAGCGTCTGACCGAAGTCTTCGGCGTGTTTCTCCAGCCCCATTTCACTGGCCACGTCAAACACGCCGCCAATACCCACCGTGGTATTGATCAGCACCCGACCAAGGTCGGACATGGCGTCACCGCCCTTGCCCTGCAGCAGGTTATTGACCGCCGTCCACACATCGTAAATATTGCCGAAGAAATTGCCGATCCCGGCCTTGACTGGCAGCGGAGCCGCTGCATCGTATCCTTGGGCAATCGGTTTCGCGACCACATCAATGCCCTCGTTCACCGAGAACATGGCGCGGTTAAAGCCTTCGTAGGGATCCTTGGGATTGTTCGCCGTGCTTGCACAACCCGTCAGCCCGCCAATGAAAGCGGCAGTCAGCGCCACGCCCAGAACTCGCCGGATTTTCTGTGTTTTCACGAACGCTCCTATCATTTCTCCGCCCCTTCGGACGCTTTGTTGAACATGAACTGACTGATCAGCTTTTCCAAAACCACGGCGGACTGCGTTTTGGCCACGATATCGCCGTTCTTGAGCATTTTCTCATCCCCCCCCGCATCCAGCCCGATGTACTGCTCACCGAGCAAGCCTGCCGTAAGGATCGAGGCAAAGGTATCCTTGGGAAACTGGTAACGCCCATCAATCGTCAGGGTAACATGCGCTTCATACGACCCGGGATCCAAACGGATTTCCGCCACCCTGCCGACGACGACACCAGCACTCTTGACCGGCCCACGCACCTTGAGGCCTCCGATGTTATCAAACTTGGCCGTCAGCTGATACGTTTCGGCAAAGTTAGCCGTAGAAACGTTGCCAACACGCAACGCCAAGAACAACAGCGCGGCAAAGCCAAGCACAACAAAGAAACCAACCCACAGATCGAGCAACTTGCGACTCATCAGAGCCCCCGGAACATAAACGAGGTCAAAACAAAATCCAGCGCCAGAATGGCCAGCGCCGAATACACAACCGTTCTTTTGATCGACGTCGACACGCCCTCGGCGGTCGGAACCGCGTCATAGCCCTCAAACACCGCGATCAGGGAAACAGCCACCCCGAAAACAAAGCTTTTGATGATCCCGTTCCAGATATCGAAACGAAAATCGACGGACCCCTGCATCTGCGACCAGAATGCGCCTTCATCGACACCGATGAACACGACCCCGATGAGGTAGCCGCCGAAAATACCGACTGCCGAAAATAGCGCAGCCAGGAGGGGCATCGAGATTACCCCACCCCAGAAACGCGGCGCAACGACACGGGCAATCGGATTGACCGCCATCATGTCCATTGCCGTGAGCTGCTCAGTGGCCTTCATCAAACCGATCTCGGCGGTAATGGACGAGCCGGCGCGCGAGGCGAAGAGCAGCGCCGCGACCACAGGCCCCAGTTCACGCACCAACGACAGGGCCACCAATACGCCCAAGGCCTCGGAGGAGCCATAGCGCTGCAGCGTCTCATAGCCCTGCATGCCAAGCACCATGCCGATGAACAGGCCGGAGACCAGAATGATCAACAATGACTGGAAGCCGGAAAAATAGATTTCCCGAATGGTCAGGTGCAGACGCTGGAACGACTGCCCGGAGTAACACAGGATGGCCACGAAAAACCGCGCCGCGAACCCAAGCCGCTGCAAGGCATTATTGACCCGATGACCGATCCCGCGCACCAGCGCGATCGCTTTTGCTTCCTTGTGTTCAGCCACGCCCGGCCTCCCGCAGCAACTCCTGCGCAAACGGAGGCGCCGGATAGTGGAAATGCACCGGACCATCGGCCTCGCCAAAGACGAACTGGTGCACGAAAGGATCCTCCGACGCCCGGATCTCGTCCGGAGTTCCCTGCGCCACAATCTGGCCGTCGGATACGAAATACACGTAGTCGACGATGAGCAACGCTTCCTGTACGTCATGCGTGACCAGCAGCGTCGTCGCACCGAGGGCATCATTCAGTTTGCGGATCAACTGCCCGATGACGCCCATCGAGATCGGATCGAGGCCGGCAAACGGCTCGTCATACATGATCAGCATCGGGTCGAGCGCAATCGCCCGTGCCAATGCCACGCGCCGCGCCATCCCACCGGAAAGCTCGGCCGGCATCAAGGCATGCGCACCGCGCAAGCCCACGGCATTGAGCTTCATCAGCACCATGTCGCGAATGATCTCTTCGGGCAAGGTGGTGTGCTCACGCATCAGGTAAGCCACATTGTCGAAAACCGAAATATCGGTAAACAAAGCGCCGAACTGGAAGAGCATACCCATGCGCCGACGCATGGCATACAGCTCGTCGTGGCTCATGTCGGGAACCGACTGGCCGTCAACCAGCAGTTGGCCGCTCGTCGGTTTCAGCTGCCCGCCGATGAGTCGCAGCAAAGTCGTCTTCCCACAACCGGAGTTCCCCATGATCGCGACCAGCTTGCCGCGTGGAATCTCCATATTGATTCCTTTGAGGATGGCTCGCTCGTCGTACGAGAAGTTGACGTCGTTGATACTGACCAGGCTATCGTCGGACACTGGGTGTTCAATCCAAAGTGGAAAAAAGAACGAATGATTATACCTGATACACAAGCAAACCATGTGGACGAGAAATACGCACACGGGCTATTGTGTGAATAATTCGAAAATCATCGCTCAGCCATCGACGATTCTTCATCCATGCGCCCCCTCCCGGAAAAGCCTTGCCTGCTGATTGTCGACGACGACCCACTGATCGCCGAAACCCTTGCGCTCGCCCTCGCAGCGGACTTTGACGTCGCCCTCAGCAACGGGAGAGCGCACTGTCTGGAGCTCCTGCGCCAGCGCCCCCTCCTCCCGGACCTGGCCCTCATCGACCTTGGCCTCCCTCCTTTCCCGCACCGACCCGACGAGGGATTTGCGCTGATCGGGGAAATAGCGGCCCAATTTCCGTCGATCAAAATCGTCGTTCTCACCGGGCAGAGTGACGCCGACAATGCCCGGCATGCCCGCACCCTCGGGGCCATCGACTTCATCGGCAAGCCCTCGCCGCCCGAGCGCCTGCGCCCCGTCCTGCAGCGCGCACTTGACTACCGGGCGCTCGACGCATCATCACGCGACGACACCCTGATTGGCGAGAGCCCCCCGATCATCAAACTGCGGCTCCAGCTGGCGCAATACGCCAACGCCCCCTACCCGGTGCTCATCGAAGGCGAATCGGGCTGCGGCAAGGAAATCGTCGCCCGCCATGGCCTGCATTACGCGACCGAGCGCCGCAACAAACCGTTCCTGGCGCTCAACTGTGCAGCCATCGCCCCCAGCCTCGTCGAGGCCACGCTCTTTGGCCACGCAAAAGGGGCATTCACGGGCGCCGACAGCGCCCGTACGGGCTACTTTGAAGACGCCGCCGACGGCACCCTCTTCCTCGATGAAATCGGGGAACTGCCACTCGAAATGCAAGCCAAGCTGCTGCGCGTACTCGAAAATGGCGAATACCAGCGGATCGGAGAGACCCAGCGCCGTTTCAGCCGGGCGCGCATTGTCGCCGCCACCAACCGCGATCTGCGCAAAGCCGTTCGCCAAGGAATGTTTCGCGCCGACCTATACCACCGCCTTTCGGTATTCACGCTGACCGTGCCACCCTTGCGCGAGATGGACGAGGACAAATTTCTGCTCCTCGAGCATTTCTCTCGCGTATATGCCACACACGCCGGCCACCGCCCGTTCACCCTTGATCCGGCGGCCACGGCGGTGTGGCGCGCTTACAACTTCCCAGGCAACGTCCGCGAATTGCGCAACATCGTCATTCGTCTCACGGCCCGCTATCCAGCGCAAACTGTGGATGCTGCGACCCTGGCAGGCGAACTTGACCTCGATGACACGCCGGACACGATGCTGCAACCCTTGCCTCTCACCCCACCCGCATCGCTGGTCGAAGCGGCTTGCCAGCGTCTGCGCCAGGCGGATGCCTTCGACCTTGACCGGCTGCTTGCCGACACCGAGCGCAGCTATATCGACGCTGCCCTCCGCCTGACCCACGGCAACGTCAGCCAGGCCGCACGCCTG
The DNA here is from genome assembly GCA_964531885.1 of uncultured Propionivibrio sp. Lineage (GTDB taxonomy): Bacteria > Pseudomonadota > Gammaproteobacteria > Burkholderiales > Rhodocyclaceae > Propionivibrio. The sequence goes on along the minus strand of CAZHFS010000005.1, from coordinate 15,749 downwards.
CTCGGCGTCAACCGGACAACGCTGTACCACCGCATGGACTCTTCGCTGAAGGAGAATTGATGTATCTGGATCATTTCGGCCTGCGCGAACCTCCCTTTCGCATCACGCCACATACCGAATTCTTTTTCAGCGGAGCAAATCGAGGCGCCACCCTCGAAGCGCTGATCTACGCCATCACGCACGACGAAGGGATCGTCAAGGTCACGGGAGAAGTGGGCAGCGGCAAGACCATGCTCTGCCGCATGCTGCTTGAGCGCCTGCCTCGTGAGGTTGAAACCGTCTATCTGGCCAACCCCTCGCTGTCGCGCGACGAAATCCGCCAAGCGATTGCCGACGAACTCGGCATCACATTGCCCGAAGGGCGCAACCACCTCCTGCTGCGAGCCCTGCAGGAACAGTTGATCGAGATTTATGCCAGCGGCCGCCAAGTCGTACTCATGATCGACGAAGCGCACGCCATGCCCAGTGAAACCCTCGAAGAAATCCGCCTGCTCTCCAATCTCGAATCCACCCGACACAAACTGCTGCACATCGTGCTGTTCGGACAGCCCGAACTGGACACCCGCCTGCAGGACAACGCAATGCGTCCGCTCAAGGAGCGCATCACCCACAACTTTGCCCTTTCGCCGCTGCACAGCAACGAAATCGGCACTTATCTGATGTTCCGCCTGCGTGCGGCCGGCTACAAAGGCCCCGACCTATTCACCGCGCAAGCTATCCAGTTGATCAACACCGCCTCCGAAGGGCTCACGCGACGCATCAACATCCTGGCCGACAAGGCCTTGCTCGCCGCCTATGCAGAAAACACACACCAGATCGACGCTCGCCTGATCAAGGCAGCCATTCTCGATGCGCAATTTCGCCCAATCCACCCACGCACTCAACCACGCACACTCTGGGCGGCCAGTGCTGGCGCCGCGGCTGTGCTGCTTGGCGGCCTCGTCTTCGCCACACTCGAACTTCCCGACGTATCTCGCGGCAAATCTTCCCCTGCGGAGCCCCCCTCACTGCAGGCCGCGCCTGGCAAGACACCAACTGCCGAAACAAGAACTGCCGTTGCATCGGCAAACAAGGTGGAGTCGCCAAGTAGCGCGCCAGCCCCGAACGAGCCACCCGCGCCCATTACCCTGGCCGACCGCTTGATGGCCACCGAAACCTGGTTACGCAGCGTGCCGGATTCGCGTTACGTGATCCAGCTTCTGAGTACCGACGCTTCCGGCCAGCGCGAAGTCGAAAGCTATCTGGCAACCTGTTGCCGTTCCCTCGACAAGCAACAGCTGCGGGTCTATCGCTCCAACCTGAGCGGACGAGACCGTTTTGGCGTCATTTACGGCGACTACGCCTCAAGGGAAGCCGCGGCAGCCGAACTCGGTCTGATCGCACGCCAGGGAAACAGCCCAAATGCCTACGCCCGCCCAATCAGCAAATTGCGCTGAGCAAATGCATCTTGGCAACTATTAAAGAAATTCATACACTTGCACGCATAACTTTGCGTGATATGATAAGAAGACCATTAAGAATGACGAGGATCCGCATGCTGAAAGCCGCCTGTTCCGGTGCAGCCATGCTATTGCTGGCCGCCTGCGCCCCCTCGACGCTGACCGGTGGCCCATCGGCCGGCCACCTGAGTAAAGATGTGCTGCCCCAGACGCAGGGCACCATTCCACAGCCGGTACATCAGGCAGTTCCCTTGCCGCGCCCGAAACCCAGCGGCAAGACCGAAACGTATAGCGTCGTGGTTAACAACATGCGCGTCCAGGATCTTCTGTTTGCCCTGGCTCGCGACGCCAAGCTCAACGTCGACATCCACCCCGGTATCTCTGGCAGCGTGACCATGAACGCACTGGATCAGACCTTGCCGCAAATCCTCAGCCGGATTGCCAAGCAGGTCGACATGCGTTTCGAGCTGGACGGGCCCAATCTGGCGGTAATGCCTGACACGCCCTACCTGAAAAACTACAAGATCGACTACGTCAATCTGGCACGCGACGTCACCGGGACAGTCTCGACCAATACCCAGATATCGACCAGCGCCCTGGGCACAGGGGCAGGCACCGCGACAAGCAGCGGCAACACCTCGCGCATCCAGATCGAAAACAAGTCGAAAAACCGTTTCTGGGAATCGCTCGAAAAGAACATCAAGGACATCCTGCACGAAACCGACAAGATCTTCCCCGAAGGCTCGACAGAGACGATGCTTGAGCAGACCGCCACCCAGAGCACCACGGGGACCGGCGCTCCGGCGACCACGACCAACACGGTCCGCGATGCAGTTCGGGCACTCACCCCCCCTGGTCTGGCCGGCAGCCCCAACCCCGCCACGCTGCAAAACACGGGGGCCACCGTGGTCAAACGCATGACATTCCGTGAAGCGGCCTCCGTAATCAGCAACTCAGAAACCGGCATCATCACCGTCCGCGCCACCTCACGCCAGCACGAGAAGGTACAGGAATTCATCGACCGGGTGATGAGCAGCGCCCGCCGCCAGGTCCTCATCGAGGCGACCATCGTTGAAGTCACCCTGTCCGACGGTTACCAACAGGGGATTTCCTGGGACCTGCTGCCCAACAACAGTTCGGGCTTTTCGCTCTCCGGCCCATCGACCAACACCAACGTGCGCGGCCCGACCTCGCCGTACACCCTCAAATGGACGAATACCAGCAGCGGCATCACCGCCGCGCTTCAGATCCTGCGTAGCTTTGGCGCGGTCAAGGTCCTCTCCAGCCCCAAACTGACCGTCCTTAACAACCAGACAGCTACGCTCAAGGTCTCCGAGGATTTTGTCTACTTCAACGTCAAGTCGGACACCACGACGACCGCCAACGTCGGCACCACGGTTGGCGTAACGACCACCCCGCAATCGGTTTCGGTCGGGTTCTTCATGAGCCTCACCGCCCAGATCAGCGATGGCGATACGGTCACCCTGAGTGTCCGTCCGTCGATTTCGAGCATTGCCTATCTGGCCCAGGATCCCAACCCGATCATCCCCAAGGACATCCCCAACTACATCCCGCAGATTCGCACGCGAGAAATCGAATCGCTGATGCGCGTCCAAAGCGGTGAAACCGCCGTCCTCGGCGGCTTGATGGAAGACCGGATGGACAACCGGACAGGGCGTATTCCGCTCGTGGGCAGCATCCCGCTTATCGGCGAACTGTTCAACTCGCGCAACAACACCTCGGCCAAAACCGAGTTGGTGGTCTTCATCCGCCCGACAGTCATTCAGGACGCCTCGGTGGCTGGCGACTTCAAGCACCTCAACGCCTCCTTGCCGGGCAAGGATTTCTTTGCCGCCGACGAGGTGTTCACCCCGCTCGCCCCCTTCAACACTTCAGGGGAGAAACAGCCATGAGCCTGCTCATGGAAGCCCTGAAGAAGGCCGAGGAGGCAAAACGGCGCGCCAGCGAAGCGAACCCGGAAAAAGCCGCCACGCCGGAGTTATCGCTTGAGCCGCTCCCGGCAACGTCTGCACCAACCCCGACAGGCTCACCCCTTCCCGACCTGGCCCTGCATCTGGCCTCGGTCGATGCCGATCTCGCCGCCGTGCCGACCGAAGCCCCTCCCAAGCGCCGGACGACCCACGCCGCCACACCGGCCAGCACATCGCCTCAAGCAACCCACTCCCCCCCGCCCGACAGCGAGGAAAGCGCCCGGGCCAGCGTGCGCAATGCTTTTTCCGCCAAGCAGAACCCAACCTCAGAATCGCGCAAGATTTTGTGGCTGGCACTAGCTCTTGGCGGTCTTGCCGCAACGGGGATAGGCGCCTATTTCTGGTGGCAACTACAAGGTTTGGGTGGCAGCGCCCTCACGGCGCCCCCCGCGCGCGCGCCCTCTGGACCAACCGCCATGCCCGCGCCGGCACCATCCACCACCACCGCGCTCACGGCACCGCCACCCCGTCCGATTCCGGAAACCCAGGCGGCCGCACTTGGTTCCCCTTTGCCGCTGGCTCAAACGAGCGAGGCACCCGCGCCGCGCGTGCCTGAACCAACCCCTGCCACAAACGAAGCCAAGATAACACCGACCCTCGCCCCACCGCCCGCCCCTGCTGCGCGTCCGGCGCCGCGCAGAGACACGCCGCCCAGCGGTGGCCTGCATCTCGCACGCGGCAACGCCTCGCCAACCATCGAACAGGCGTATTCAGCCCTGCAGGCCGGACGACTGGATGAAGCACAGCGAAGCTACGAGATCGTCTTGCGTAACGACCGCAAGAATACCGACGCCCTGCTTGGCCTCGCCACCATCGCCGCACAGCAAGGACATCAAGAACGCGCCCAGGCGTTTTATCAGCAAGCGCTCGAATCCGACCCGAACGACCCCACTGCGCAAGCGGGCATCCTGAGCACTCGCGGCCAGGCCGACCCCAATCTGTCGGAAAGCCGTCTCAAGACCGCCCTCGCAACCCAGCCGGACGCCCCGGCCTTGCTCTTTGCGCTGGGTAATCTCTATGCCCGCCAACAGCGCTGGAGTGAAGCACAACAAGCCTACTTCCGCGCTTACTCGACCGACCCGGAAAACGCCGATTTTATTTTCAATCTGGCGGTCAGTCTCGACCAACTGCGCCAGCCCAGGCTGGCGGCCCAGTACTATCGGATGGCGCTCCAGGTCAGCGAGCAGCCGGGTGCACGCCCCGTCGCTTTCGATCGCAACGTCGTTCGCCAGCGACTCGGTGAGCTTATGCCGGCCCAGTCCTGATCTGCGCATAACAAGCCGGATTACACGCGATGAACGCCCCGTTGCCTCAGCCACGCCAGCTCGGACAAGTCCTGATCGCCAAGGGCATCCTGAGCGAGGATCAACTGCGCATCGCCCTGCTCGAGCAGATGAAGTCGAACCAGCCGATCGGCAAACTGCTGGTCTCGCTCGGGTTCGTCTCCGAAGCCACGCTCCGCGACGCCCTTTCGGAAAGCCTTGGCAAGCAGAGCATCGAGCTTTCGAACGCGATCATCGACCCTTCCGCACTCAAGATCGTCCCGCGCGAAATCGCCAAACGCCACCATCTGCTGCCGCTGGATTTCGATGCCGAGCGCTTGCGCCTCACCGTGGCGATTGCCGACATCAACGACATCGTCGCACTCGACAAGGTTCGGGCACTGGTCGAAGGGCCGCTGGAGATCGACACCCTGCTCGCCGGGGAAACAGAGATCGACCGGTCCATCGATATTGCTTACGGCTACGAACTGTCGATCGACGGCATCCTCAACGAAATCGAGACGGGCGAGATCGACTTCCGTGGGCTGCAGGCCTCGAGCGACGAATACAGCCAGCCGGTCGTCCGCCTGATCGACTCGATCCTCACCGACGCCGTCAAGCGCGACGCCTCCGACATCCACTTCGAACCGGAAAGCGGCTTCCTGCGCATCCGCTACCGCATCGACGGCATGCTCCGCCAGGTCCGTTCCCTGCACCAGTCCTATTGGCCAGCCATGGCCGTGCGCATCAAGGTGATGAGCGGCATGAACATCGCCGAAACGCGCGCCCCACAGGACGGCCGAATCACCCTCAACATGCGCGGCCGGCAGATCGATTTCCGGGTTTCGGTACAGCCAACGATCCACGGCGAAAACCTTGTCCTGCGCATCCTCGACCGGCAAAAGGGCCTGGTCCCGCTCGAAGGCCTCGGCCTCACCGAACACCAGCTTGACCAGCTCAAGCTGATGATCGCCCGCCCGGAAGGCATCATCCTGGTCACTGGCCCAACCGGCAGCGGCAAAACGACCACGCTGTACTCCATCCTCAACCACATCAATTCCGAGGGCGTGAACATCATGACCCTCGAAGACCCGGTCGAGTACCCGATGACCCTGGTGCGCCAGACCTCGGTCGCCGAGGCGGCCAAGCTCGATTTTGCCAACGGCATCCGCTCGATGATGCGCCAAGACCCGGACGTCATCCTGGTCGGCGAAATCCGTGACCACGAAACCGCCGAAATGGCCCTGCGCGCGGCAATGACCGGGCATCAGGTGTATTCGACGCTGCACACCAACTCGTCGATCGGCGCCATCCCCCGCCTGCTCGACATCGGCGTCCTGCCCGACATCATGGCCGGCAACATCATCGGCGTCGTCGCCCAGCGCCTGGTACGCCGCCTGTGCCCGCACTGCAAGACCCCGTACCAGGCCGAAGCACACGAAACGCGCCTCCTGTGCGGCGACCCGGACACCCCGCGCCCGGTGATTTTCCGGCCCTGCGGCTGTGAGCGCTGCGACTTTCAGGGTTACCGCGGCCGGCTGGCGATCATGGAGATCCTGCGCCTCAATGCCGACCTCGACGAACTCATCGCCCGCCGCTGCACGGCTCGCGAGATTCGCCACCTCGCCGACCGACAGGGCTTCATCCCGCTCGCCGAAGACGGGCTGCGCCGCGTCCTCGACGGCTCGACCTCGCTCGAAGAGCTGGGACGGATCGTCGACCTCACCGACCGCATGTAGGCCGTACGCCCATGGCGCTCTACACCTACACGGCGATCAGCGCGGAAGGACGGCGCATCATCGGGCGAATCGATGCGCTCAATCTCGTCGACCTCGAAATGCGCCTAAAGCGCATGGAACTCGACCTTGTCACCGGCGAACCGATCAGCAATCGATCACTGCTGGGTGGTACCGGCGTGCCACGGCGAGAAATCATTCACTTCTGCTTCCATCTTGAGCTGCTGGTCCGTGCCGGCGTCCCGATTCTCGACGGCCTCGCCGACTTGCGCGACACCATCGAGAACCCGCGCTTCCGCGAAGTCGTCGCCGGCCTGATCGAAGCCATCGAGGGCGGTCTCAAACTCTCGCAAGCCATGGCCGCCCAGCCCGCGGTTTTCGACAAGGTTTTCGTCAGCCTGATCCGCGCCGGCGAGGACAGCGGGCGCCTGCCCGAAATCCTGCAAAGCCTCACCGCCTCGCTCAAATGGCAGGACGAACTCGCCTCGCAAACCAAAAAGCTCATCCTGTACCCGGCCTTCGTCGGCAGCGTGGTCATCGCCGCGACCTTCTTCCTGATGGTCTACATGGTCCCGCAACTCAAGGTATTCGTGAAGAACATGGGGCAGGCGCTACCGCCGCACACCCAGGCTCTGTTTTTCATCTCAGATCTGCTCGTGGCCTACTGGTACGTTGCCTTGCTGCTCCCCATCCTTGCGGCAATCGGGCTGAACATCGCCCTCCACGTCAATCCGATCGCCCGCCTGCGCTTCGACGCCTTCAAGCTGCGCCTGCCCTTCGTCGGCGACATTCTGCGCAAGATCATCCTGGCCCGCTTCGCCAACACCTTCGCCCTGCTCTACGCCTCGGGCATTCCCATCCTGGAATCGATCCGCACCACGCAAGACGTGGTCGGCAACCTCGTGGTCCGGCGCGGTCTGGAACGCGTCGAGGAACTGATTGGCGAAGGGCAGAACGTCACCGCCGCCTTTCACGGCATCGGGTTGTTCCCGCCGCTCATCATCCGCATGCTGCGCGTCGGAGAGAACACCGGCGCGCTGGACACCGCGCTCGACAACGTGAGTTATTTCTACAACCGCGACGTGAAGGAGTCGGTCGAGAAGGTGCAGCAACTCATTGAACCGATGCTCACGGTCATTCTTGGCCTGCTGCTCGGCTGGATCATGCTCTCGATCCTTGGCCCGGTGTACGACGTCATCAGCAAAATCAAAACCTGAGGCCGCCCACTCATGTTCCTGCGTACCCAACGCCTGCTCTTCCTCGGCACCCACCAGCTGGTGGCCTACCGCTGGGAATCGGGCGCATTGCATGACGAAGGACGCTTCATTACGGGGCCCGAGGGCTACGCCGCGTTCAGCGCCTACCTGCAGACGCACCCGCAGACGACCTACCGCCTGCTGGTCAACGTCGCCGAAGAAGGCTACCAGACCGAAACCATCCCCTATCTGAGCGGCAAAGACCGGCAGGCAGTCATCCAGCGCAAGCTTGGCCAGTATTTCTTTGGCGCCGAGCTGACCTGCGCCCGCTCCCTGGGCCACGAAAAAAACAAACGCAAGAACGAGCGCGTACTGTTTTGCGCCCTCACCAACAACGCCTTCTTTGCTCCCTGGCTCGCGGCCCTGGCCAGAAACCAGGCGGCGCTCGCCAGCATCCACAGTGTCTCCCAGCTCGCCGCGCTGCTGCTCGGCAAGCTCCGCATCGGCAACGCCCACTGCCTGGTACTCACCATTCAGGATCAAAGCATCCGGCAAAGCTACCTTGAGGATGGCGAACTGCATTTCAGCCGCCTCTCCCCATTGCAGAACAGCAGCCAGGCCGGCATCGCCCAAGCCTTCGCGGCAGAAGCCATCAAACTGCAGCAATACCTCACCAGCCAGCGCCTGATTTCACGCCAGCAAGCCCTGACCGCCTACATCCTGGCCCACCCCTCGACGCACAAGAGCATCGCGGCCTGCTGCATCGACACTCCCAACCTGCGCTTCGCCCTGATCGACAGCATCGACGCCGCGCGCCGCACCGGGCTCAAGGAGCCGCCCCGCGACAGTTTCAGCGATCTGCTGCTGCTCAACCTGCTGGCCACTGCACCGCCAGCACCACAGTTCGCCAATGAAGCGCAAACCCACGTACACCAACTGAATCTCCTGCGCCGGGGACTCATCGGCGCAGGTGCTTTTGCCCTGTTCTCCGGCCTCCTGTTTGCCGGCCAGCAACTCTTTACCCAGAGCGCGATCGACCAGCAGAGCACCAACCTGCGTCAAGAGACGCAACTCATCCGCCAGCGCTACGAAGACATCGCGCGCACCTTCCCGCCGCTGCCCACCGACAGCGCCTCATTGCGCGAGATCATTGACCGCTACGCCGTTTTCGAGCGCCGCAGCACGACGCCAACCCGGCTTTACCTTGAACTCAGCAGAGCCTTAAACCAGGCCCCGGCCATTGAGATCGATGCAATTGACTGGCGCCTTGGAGAGAGTACCGAAGCACGCCCAGGCAACGCTCCGCCAGTCAGAAGCCCCCAGATGCCCGAGACCGAACACGCCATCGTGCGCGGCCACCTGCGGCATGGGGCCAACAGCAGCGCTCGTCACATGCTTGAACTCTTCGACCAGTTCGTCGTCAAGCTGCGCACCAATCCGGAGATCCAGGTCGACGTCCTGCAACGCCCAGTGGACATTGAGCCGGGCAAGTCGCTCAAAGGCAGCGATCTCGACGCCGACGATGACAAGCGGCGCACCTTCAGTCTGCGCCTGACGCGGAGGCTGGGCCCATGAAACTCACCAAAGCCGATCTGCCCACGCTTTACCCGGCGTTACTCATCGCACTTGCCATGCTTGCCGCAGGAGCTGGCAGCGCCTATTTTGCGCGCGAATCGCTGCGCACTGCCGAGCGCCAGCACCAGGCCACCCAGGCCGAACGTAACGAGATCGACGGGCGCTTGAAACGCGTGCGCAACGAAGAACAGGAAATCAAGCGCAAGAACGCGATCTTTACCGACCTGCGCACACGCGGGGTCATCGGCGAGGAACAGCGGCTCGAGTGGTCGGAACAGATCAGCGCCATCCGCGAACGCCGCCGCCTGCCACAACTCGAATACGAAATAGCGCCACAGACCAAGCTCGAGAGCATTCCCGGCAATTTCAGCATCCACGCCAGCAGCATGAAGATGAGCGCACGCCTGCTGCACGAGGAAGACCTCATCAACCTGATCGACGATCTGCGTCGCGATGCGCGCGCGCTCATCCTCGTCCGTGCCTGCGCCCTGTCGCGCCTGGCCCGCACGGTCAGTGATACCACTGCCACACCGCACCTCCAAGCCGAATGCCAGATCGAATGGATCACCCTGCAGGGCCCACCCAGCGCCCTGACCAGTGGAGGCCGCCAATGATCCGCACCGCCCTGTTGCCCAGCCTGACCTGTCTCGTGCTAAGCAGCACGCTGGTCGGCGCGGCCCCATGCCAAGCCGAGGATACGACGCTCGGCCGGCTGTTCTTTACGCCGGAACGGCGCCAGGCCATGGACCGCCAACGCCAGCTCAACCTGCCCGACAAACCGCAAACAGAGGATGCCGCCAAGCTGACCATCAACGGCGTGGTCACCCGTAGCAGCGGTAAACGTACCGTCTGGATCAACGGCGCCGCGCAACACGACAACGAAAGCGCTGACGGCATCAGTGTCACCCCCGAGCGCCAGGCCCCCGGCCGGGTGCTGGTTCGCCCCGGCGACGCTCCCGATGTCCACCTCTCCGTCGGTGACACGCTCACCCGCGGCACCAGCGAAACCGCGCCGCTGCTTGGTGACGGGGAAATCCGGGTCCATCCGGCGTCGGCCGCCCGACGATGACTCGCCGCTCGCCCCCGCGCCCGGCCCGGCAGCGCGGCGCAGCCCTGCTTCTGGCGCTGCTTCTCGGGCTGACCGT
>CAZHFS010000005.1:0-5305 GCA_964531885.1 uncultured Propionivibrio sp. | reverse complement strand
GGGGAATGCCTGTGGTACATCGTTGCCGGAACGCACAAGAACAATCCGAAAACGACTCCGCTCAACTGGGACACCCGTAGCACGTTGCGCATCGAGGACACGGCCGGTCAATCCCTAGCCGCGCCGGATGCAGAAGACGGTGGCCCGGTGGCCATCATCATCGACCCTGGCACGGCATTGCCTGGGCAAGCACGCCCAGCCAATGCCGACTGTGCCAGCGGCATTAATCAAGACATAACTTCACAGGCAGCCAATTTCATCGACGCCTTTGACGCCGCAACACAACGCCTCACCCTACCCGCCGCCGGCCCAGCCAACAATACCCACAACGACCGGGCAAACTGGATCAACGCACGCGAACTCTTCTCAACCGTCGCAAAACGCAACGATCTCATCGACGCGCTCCCGACCGAATTATTCAATTGCCTGAACCTGACTACCAGCAACAGCATTCCGAGCAACGCCTCTCAATTCGAGGTCATCGGTAGCAAACGGATCGTCGGCCCAGCCGGCATTCAAAGTGTCGTCACACAGCGCGCCTGTGTGCTCACGCCCTCCGCGACAACACTGCTCGCCAACTGGGCTAACCAGTTCCGCTATATCGTGTGCAACCCTGTCGACAGCCTCTGCCTGAACGTCGATGGCGCAACCTGCAGCGGCGCCCTGCTCTTCGCCGGCAAGCATGCGCGCGGCCCACGCACGGCAGCCGAACTCGCCACGCCCGCTTCGCTCTTCGACACGGGGAACGCTGCCGCGCTCACTCAGGCCGCAGCCAGCACACTGCTGACTTCGTCCGACACCGGTACCGGCTATCTGGGGCTCAAGCCCGAACGTGACCTCGCCTTCTGTCTGCAACCCGCATCTCCTGGGGAACTCAGCTTCGCGCAGAATTTCGACAACCTTGCCGCTGTCGCCCCCGACATCAACGGACAACGCATGGTTCGCCTCGACGAGGCTCGCCGTGTTCTCCAACTCGGAGAAGAAGGCTTGAGAGGCAACGAAGCAGGGGTTTCTCCGGCCTTACTGTTTGGATGCAGTTGGTTCGCCACCCCGCTCAACTTCAATGCCGGCTTACGCGCCTACTTCCGTTACCGCATACTCAATCGAGGCGAGGGGTTTGTCTTCACCCTTGCCGACGCCACCCGCAACCCCGACACGCAGCGTTGCGGCAGCGGCAGCAGTAGCCTGGGCTATTCCGGCCTGCCCAACGCAGGCGATGATGTGCCTGGTTTGAGCCTGCAAGCGATCCGACCGCCGAAGATCGGCCTCGAAATCGACACCCGAAGAACCATCGCCCGAGAGGACAACAACGCGAACCACATCGCCATTGTTTATTGGGGAGACCCAGCACTGCCTGACGATGACAACGTACATTTTGCTCCGATCCCGCCCATTGCCGGCGTTCCCTCAAATGCTGCACCAGTCACTCGTTCGATCACCAACGACGAGGACGTCAACCTGCATGTCCGCTTAGAGATCGTTCGCACTCGCACCGCCTCGGGCAGCAACTACGTCATCAAGGTCTGGCTGCTCGACTATTTGCCGCCAACCTTTACCGACCTGCAAACCCCGTTCGACCAAGACATCGTTGCTGCCCATCTAAACACCAGTACCAGCATCGCCGACCTCGCTGCAAACGAGGAAGCACTGCGGACGATCCGGATTGGTTTCACCAACGCCGCATCGGCGACTTCCGACCAACTGATTGAGATCAGCAATTTCGCCATCCAAACACAGCGCTGAACACCATGCATCTGAAAGCCCCCCTCCGCTCCGGCGGCTTCACACTGACCGAGTTGGCCATCGTGCTGGTCATCGTCGCCCTGCTCACCGGTGGGCTGGTCCTTTCCCTGACCACGACGCGGGACATCGCCAGCGAAAAGGAAACCCAGAAGCAGTTGTCCTCAATCAGTGAAGCGCTCCTCGGTTTCGCTGTCGCACAGCAGCGCCTGCCCTGTCCGGCCGCCCCTAATGCAACCGGCGTGGAAAATCCGGGGGGCGGCGCCTGCACCAACCCCCACGACGGCTTCCTCCCCGGCATCACCCTCGGACTCGCACCGACTGACGCCCAAGGCTATGTCCTTGACGCCTGGGGCAATCGCATCCGTTACGCCGTGACTACCGCCAACGTCAATGCCTTCACCATCCCGAGCGGCATCAAGAATGCATGGAGCGGCGGCCTTGCCCCTGATTTGCGTATTTGCAACACGGCGGCGGGAATCGCGGGCGGCAACTGCGCGGCCAATGCCTCGCTCAGCGACACCGCCGCTGCCGTCATCTTCTCCACCGGACGCACCGGCGCCACCGGCCCGCTGAACGTTGACGAGCAGGCCAATGTCACCACCACCGACCGCGTCTTCGTCTCCGCCAATCCCGGCCCGACCTTCGACGACCTCGTCACCTGGCTCTCGCCCAACATCCTGTACAACCGTCTGATCGCCGCCGGCCGCCTGCCATGACAAGCAGCTTGACCGGGGCCACGGCTTTGCGGTCAAATCAAGGCTTCTTTCTCCTCTGCTTCCTGCCTTGACCATGAGCCTGTCGGGCGATTTCCTCGGCGAAATACGCAAAGCTGGCATCCAGCCGGACGACAGCGAGGAAGTGCGCCTGCAGAAAACCCTGCTCATCTTCGCCACAGGCCTCATCAGTTTTGCCTCGGTACTCTGGCTGTTCATCTATTGGCAGCTTGGCCCGCGCTTCTCCTCGACGATCCCCTTTGTCTTTCAGCTCTTGCTGATCGCCAATCTGGTGATCTTCCTGCGCTCGAAGAACTTCGACCTTTTCCGCCTCACCCAGCTCTCACTCTTCCTGTTCATGCCCTTCGTCGCACAGTGGAGCATGGGCAACTTCATTACCTCGAGCGGGGTCAGCCTGTGGGCCTTGCTCGCCCCAGTCGGCGCGATCCTCATCGTCGGCCCGCGCGAAGCCCTGGCCTGGTTCATTGCCTATCTCGTCCTGACCGCGATGTCCGGCGTCTTTGATGTCTATCTCGCTGATGCCGCCCAGCCGTACAAGATTCCAACGCAGATCAGCGTGTTCTTCTTCGCGCTCAATTTTGCCGCCATTTCGACCATCGTCTTCCTGCTCCTGCGCTTTTCCGCGAGCGAAAAACGCAAAATCCAGATCCACCTCGAAGAAGCGCACCAGCAACTGCAGGAGGAGCAGGAGCGTTCCGAACGCCTGCTGCTCAACATCCTGCCCGGACCGATTGCCGAGCGCCTCAAGAGCAGCAACCAGACGATTGCCGACGGGTTCGCCGACGTCTCGGTGATGTTTGTCGACATCGTCAATTTCACGCGCATTGCCGAGGGCCTGAAGCCGCATGAAGTGTTCACCATGCTCAACCGGGTGTTCTCCGCCTTTGACGAACTGGCCGAACACTACGGCCTGGAGAAAATCAAAACCATCGGCGATGCCTATATGGTGGCCGGCGGGCTCAATGACGACTGCCACAACGACACGGTGGCCCTGGTCAACATGGCGCTCGCCATGCGCGACCTGATGCAGCGCGACTTCCGCATCAACGAACGCCACCTCGACGTGCGCATCGGGATCGGTAGCGGCCCGGTGGTTGCCGGGGTGGTCGGCAAAAAGAAATTCATCTACGACCTGTGGGGCGACACCGTCAACATCGCCAGCCGCATCACCGCCGAAGGCGAGCCAGGGATGGTGCAGGTAGACGAGCGCAGCTACCGGCGCCTACGTGACCACTTCGATTTTCACGAACCCGACACGCTCCACCTCAAAGGCAAGGGCAATATGGTCGTCTATCGGGTAATCGGCCCCAAAGCAGGCCGCTGACCCCGCCTACGTCGCCCTGGCACAGGGCATGTCACTGTACCGGCTCCAGGCGCTGCAGCGTAAAACAAACCCGGCCAGGCGCGTTATCCGTCAAACGCAAACAGAAGCAAGCCTCCCTAGCCAATTGTGCCGCCTGGTACAAGCCCAGGCCATAACCGTTGTGCGAAGCCACCGGACGCGCCAGCAACTCGGCCGCCAACGGTGCGGGCACCGCCGCGCCGTCATCGCACACGCGCAATGCCGGCGAATCGGCATCGAGGCTCACCCGCACGCGCAGCCCGGGCGCCAGCTGCTGCTTCAAGCGCACATTGTCCAGCAGGTTATCGGCGACGCTGTCGAAGAGTGCCAGCGGCAAGGCAGCCTCGGCATCGCCGGAAAGTGGGGCAAAGTCGATCCAGGCCTGCGGAAATCGCTCGCGTAGCGCGCTCCACCACAGGCCGGCCCTTACCTGCGCGGAGGATTCGCCAGGGCCGTCCGCTACACCCTCTGGGGACTGCAGCTTACCCAAGGTCTGGCGCAAACGTCCCGCCAGTTGCGGCAACTGCCGACGCAAGGCGTCCTGCATCGCCGCATCGCCGCTTTGAGCGAGGAAGCACAGATTATCGAGCGACTGCAGCAGGTTCTTCACGTCGTGCGTCAGGCGCGCGCCCGTTTCATGCACCGCGCGCAGGTACGACATGCGTTCGAGCTCCTGCGCCCGCCGCTTGGCCTCATAAAACTCGTTGGCCAGCTGGACAAGCAAGCGCAGATGCCACACCAGCGCCAGTCCTGGCGCTGGGTAAGCATACAGGCGCAGGCTGTGCGGCAGCCCTTCGATTTCAAGCACGGGCCCGGCACTCGCGCCAAACGCATGCACCTCAACCCCCTCGCGATGAATCCGCGCCCCCCGGACCCAGGGCACCGTTTGTAGCTCGTCAGCCAGCCGGATCAGAAAGCGCTCTGCATCGCCTTCTTCGGAAACGCAACGCATCAGGCGCTGCAGCCAGGCGTCAAACGGCAGGCCGAGGCTCAGCAGGTAGCGGGAAAAGAGCACGCTCAGCCCGGCAAAGCCTGGGCGCGGATTCCACGCCCAGGCAATGACCAGCAGCATCGCGGCCAGGGTCAGCAAAGTCAGCAACAAACCTTCGACGTAATTCGTCCCGCGCAAAAGCACCGAGGCCAGGGAACCGAGCACCAGCACGGCCACCAGCAGGCCGACAAACAGGCTGGAAATGAAATCAACCGGCGTCCCGCTCGCGCCGCGCGCCGACTCCGGGCGCGGCAGAAGCAACATCGTGACGAAGAGCACGGGCGCAGCAATGGCGAACGGCACATCGAGCGTGGCCCCGAGCGGCACCGCCTCGGGCACCACATGCGGCACCAGGAAAACGAGCAAAGCTACCAGCAGGTAGGCAAACGCCAGGAGATAAAAGAGGCGCGTCGGCCGGTGCGCGACCATGATCACCCGCCCGCCCAGAAGCGCCGCCAGGAGCAGGGTCCACAGGATGAGCAGCCACCAGCCATA
>CAZHFS010000004.1:23285-29774 GCA_964531885.1 uncultured Propionivibrio sp. | reverse complement strand
GCGAGCTGACGGCGGCGGCACTTGAGCTGTTCGTCGAAAAGGGCTTTGCGGCAACCCGCCTGGAGGATGTTGCAGCGCGGGCCGGTGTCTCTAAGGGGACACTCTACCTTTACTTCGATAGCAAGGAATCCCTGTTCCGAGCCGTGATCGAGGAAGGAATGGTGGCCAGCCTGAGCGCGGCCGAGCAACTGTTGTCCGAATACCAAGGGCCGGCAGACGAGCTCCTGCGGCAATTGCTCTTTGGCTGGTGGGAACAGATCGGGGGAACCCGCCTGGCTGGTATTCCCAAATTGATGGTCGCCGAGGCCAACAATTTCCCGGCCATTGCCCAGTACTACCATGACGCGGTGATTCGGCGCGGCCGAGGACTGGTGCGCAGCATCATCGAGCGCGGCATTGCACAAGGCGAATTCAGAAGAATCGATGTTGATGTGACCGTCGATGTGATCATCGCCCCGCTGCTGATGCTGGTCATCTGGCGGCATTCGTTCTGCCACTGCGGCCATACGATCGATCCGCAGAGCTACCTCTCGACCCACCTTGAATTGCTGCTGCAAGGTTTGACCTTACCTCCCGAGAAATAATAATGAGTCTTCCCCGTTTTGCCGTTCGCCGGACGTGCCGGCTGCTGCTGGTTTGTGTCTTGCCGCTGCTTGGGGCGTGCGGCAAAGGGCCGGTGCCGAATGATCCGCCTCGCCCGGTACTGACCATGGTGGTAGGCCAGGGCGGAGAGGCTTCCGGCATAACCTATTCCGGCGAGGTGCGCTCGCAGTTTGAGAGCCCTCTGGCGTTCAGAGTGCCGGGCAAGATCAGTGCGCGTCTGGTCGATGCCGGCGCGGTCGTCCGGCCAGGAGATATCCTGGCGCGGCTCGATCCTGCCGATCTGGCGCTTAACGCGGCGGCGGCGCAGGCCCAGTTCGAGCTGGCCGAAGCCGATGTGCGCCGGTTTCGCGAATTGCAGGCGAAACAGTTCGTAAGCCAGGCCGCTCTCGATGCCAAGGAGACGGCTTTCCGTGCGGCACAGGCCCAGTCAGAGCTGGCGCGCAATCAGAATGCCTACGCGGTGTTGCGTGCCGATCAGGCCGGCGTGGTTGCCCAGGTGCAGGCTGAGGTCGGGCAGGTGGTCAGTGCCGGTCAAGTGGTGTTGCGCCTGGCGCGTGCCGATACGCTGGAGGTGGCGATTGCCATTCCGGAATCGCGCATGCGTGAAATGCGGACGGGAAAGGTTGCAGAGGTTTCCTTATGGGCGGATGCTCAGGTGCGCTATCCCGGCGTTGTACGCGAACTGGCGACGGTAGCCGATGCGCAGACGCGCACCTACGCGGCGCGGGTCAGCATCAAGGCGCCCGATGAGCGCGTCCTCCTGGGCATGACGGCAAACGTGCATTTCCCGGCGTCGGGAGGTGCGGGCCAGCAGGCGGCCTTGGCCGTACCGCTCGGCGCGGTGTTTCAGCAAGACGGGAAACCGGCGGTGTGGGTCGTTGGCGATGACAAGACGGTGGCCTTGCGTCGAATCGAGGTGCGCCAGTTCAGGGAAGCCGATGCGCTTCTGGAAACCGGTGAAGCGGGTGGGCTGAAGGCTGGCGAACGTGTCGTCGTGGCCGGTGTGCACAAGCTGCGTGCAGGTGAAACGATCAAGGCGGTTGACCGCGTGTCGGCGGCGGTGAAATGACGCATCTCAATCTCTCCGAATGGGCCTTGCGCCACCGTTCGATGGTGGCCTATCTGATCGTCGTCTTGACGCTGGCCGGGGTGTTCTCCTATTTCAAACTCGGTCGGGCAGAAGACCCTGACTTCACCTTCAAGGCCATGGTGGTGCGCACGCTGTGGCCGGGTGCAACGGCAAGCGAAGTCGAACAGCAGGTGACAGAGCGTATCGAGAAAAAACTGCAGGACGTGCCGTGGGTCGATGTCGTGCGCTCCAACTCGAAGGCGGGCGAGTCGCTGGTCTTCATCATTCTCAAGGATTACACGCCGAAGAAGGAGGTGCCCGAAGCCTGGTACCAGACGCGCAAGAAACTCGCTGATATCCGTCATACTTTGCCAGCAGGCGTACAGGGGCCGTTTTTCAACGACGAATTCGGCGATACCTTCATGAACATCTTTGCCCTGACCGGCGATGGCTTTGACGAGGCCGCGTTGCGTCGGGAGGCGGAGCGTATCGCCCGCGAACTGCGCCGTGTTCCGGACGTGAAGAAGATCGAGCTCATCGGAGTGCAGGACGAAAAGATATTCGTCGAGTTTGCGCATGCCAAGCTCGCATCACTGGGGATCGATCCGGCGCAGATTTTCGATGCGCTGCAAAAACAGAATGCCATGGTGCCCGCCGGGTTCTTCGAGACGCAGAGCGACCGGGTGCGCCTGCGGGTGACCGGCGAGTTCGATACAGTGGACAGCGTTCGGGCAATCAGCGTACATGCCGGCGGCAAGCTGCTGCGGCTCGGTGATCTTGCCGAGGTCAAGCGCGGGTATGTTGATCCACCGGCGCCGCGCATGCGCGTTGGGGGGCTGCCGGCGATCGGGATTGCCGTGGTGATGAGCAAGGGGGGCGATGTGATCGAACTCGGCCAGCGCCTGCGTGACGAAATCGGTCGGATCAAGAATGACCTACCGGTCGGCGTCGACATTCATACGGTCGCTGACCAGCCCGATATGGTCCGGCAGTCGATCAACCTGTTCATGGCTTCCCTTGGCGAAGCCGTGGCGATTGTTCTGTTGGTGTCATTTCTCAGTCTTGGACTGCGAACCGGTACCGTGGTGGCGCTGTCGATTCCCCTCGTGTTGGCGATTACCTTCCTGTTCATGGAGATTTTCGGCATCGACCTGCAGCGCATTTCTCTGGGGGCTTTGATCATTGCCCTTGGCCTTTTGGTTGATGATGCCATCATCGCCGTGGAAATGATGGTCGTGAAGATGGAGCAGGGCTGGGACCGGTTTCGTGCGGCAACCTTTGCGTACACTTCAACGGCTTTTCCGATGCTGACCGGAACACTGATCACTGCGGCCGGTTTTATGCCTGTTGGATTCGCTCGATCAAGCGCCGGGGAGTACACCTTTTCGATATTCGCCGTGGTAACGATTGCATTGCTCGTGTCGTGGATCGTTGCGGTTGTCTTCACGCCCTTTCTCGGCTACAAACTGCTCAATGCCGCCACGCTGCAGGCCAAAGCCCAGCAGCACGGGGAAGACATCTACAACACGCCGTTTTATCGCCGGGTGCATCAGGCGGTGAACTGGTGCGTACGGCGGCGTTGGACGGTTATCGGGGCAACTCTCGTCGCATTTGTGCTGTCGATTGCCGCATTCAATTTCGGCGTGCAGAAACAATTTTTTCCGCCTGCCAGCCGCCCTGAACTGCTGATTGATGTGTGGCTGCCGCAGGGGGCCTCACTCAAGGCGACGGAGACTCAGGTCGCACAGATCGAGCGATTGTTGCGCGAGACGCCTGAAATGCAGCGTTCGGTCAAGGACTTTGTCAGTTATATCGGCAACGGCAGCCCTCGCTTTTACTTGCCGCTTGACCAGCAACTGTTCAACGATAATTTTGCCCAATTTGTCGTGGTGACGCATGGCATCGAGGCGCGCGAGGATCTCAAGCGTCGCCTGGAGTCGCATTTTGCCAGCGAGAGTCCGGAGTGGCAGGCAGGTCTCGCCAATGCCAGGACGCGGGTCTTGCGTTTGGAAAATGGCCCGCCAGTCGGTTATCCGATTCAGTTCCGTGTCTCGGGCGACGACACCGGTGAACTGCGACGGGCGGCCGAGGCGGTGGCGGATGTGATGCGCGCCAACCCGCATGTGAAGGACGTTCATCTCGATTGGAACGAGATGAGCAAGGCGGTTCGCCTTGAAGTCGACCAGGAGCGGGCGCGGGCGCTCGGCATCAGCACGCAGGAGTTGTCGAATTCGATCAATCTCCTGCTCTCCGGCGTCAGCGTTACCCAGTTCCGCGAAGCAGACCAGCTGATCGATGTCGTGGTAAGGGCACGCCGGGAGGAGCGGGCCGAGCTGGCATCGCTGGCCGGGATTAATGTGCGTACCGCCAGCGGTCGCTATGTGCCCTTGGCCCAGGTTGCGAAATTGCAGCCTGTGCTTGAGGATGGATTGATCGTCCGGCGGAATCGGCGGCCGACGATCACCGTGCGCGCCGACATCCGCGACCACGTGCAGGCGCCGGTGGTCACCGCTCAGATCGATCCGGCTCTCAATGCCGTACGGGCGGGCTTGCCGGCTGGTTTCCGGATCGAGATCGGTGGGGCCACCGAAGAATCGGCCAAGGGAGAGAATTCGATCAAAGCGGTGATGCCGTGGATGTTGCTGACCGTGGTGACTTTGCTGATGGTCCAGTTGCAGAACATCGGGCGGACGATCATGGTCCTGCTGACTGCGCCGCTGGGTCTGATTGGAGTGGCCATCGCCTTGCTGCTGTTCAATGTGCCTTTCGGATTTGTGGCCAACCTTGGCGTGATCGCGCTCTCGGGGATGATCATGCGCAACTCGGTGATCCTCGTCGACCAGATTGAACAGGACGAGAAAGCAGGAAAGGCCCCGGTCGAGGCTATCGTCGGGTCAACCGTGCGGCGTTTCCGGCCGATCATGCTGACGGCGGCGGCGGCGATTCTGGCGATGATTCCGCTGACCCGCAGTGTGTTCTGGGGGCCGATGGCAGTGGCGATCATGGGGGGGCTGATCGTGGCCACCGTTTTGACCGTTTTTTTCCTGCCTGCTTTATACGCGGCGTGGTATCGGGTGAAGGTATAATCAAGGGCTTACTGGACCCTGACTTTTGGTGACTGGAACAACTATGGCCGCAACGACGATGGATATCGAAAAAGCACGCTTCAACATGATCGAGCAGCAGATCCGCCCGTGGGAAGTGCTGGACCCCGCGGTGTTGTCCCTGCTGTCGGTGGTGCGTCGTGAGGAGTATGTCCCCGAGGCGCATCGTGCCCTTGCCTTTGCCGATGTCGAGATTCCTCTGGGGCACGGACAGACGATGCTGGCTCCGCGTGTTGAAGCGCGTATTCTGCAGGAGCTGGCGATCAAGAATACCGACAAGGTGCTCGAGATCGGAGCCGGCAGCGGCTACATGGCTGCCTTGCTTGCGGCCAAGGCCGAGTTTGTCTATAGCGTCGAGATCGTGCCTGAACTGGTCGAGTTCGCCCGTGCCAACCTCAAGCGTGCCGGGGTCGCCAACGTCAGCGTCGATCTGGGCGATGCCTCCCGTGGCTGGCCACTTTATGCGCCCTACGACGTGATTGTGCTGTCGGGCTCGACGCCGGTTCTGCCAGCAGTGATCCAGCAACAGCTCAAGATCGGCGGGCGCCTGGTTGCCATCGTCGGTGAAGCGCCCGCGATGACGGTCAAATTGATCACCCGCACCGGCGAAGATGCCTTCACGGTGATCGACGTCTTCGAGACCGTGGCAGCGCCGCTGCAGAATGCCCAGGCGCGCGAGGCATTCGTCTTTTAACTGCTGCGAAAGGTTCGTGATGTCTGTGCCATTTCCGCTTCGTCGCCCTGCGCTGCTGCTTGCAGGATTGCTGGTTGCTGCGTCTGTCCAGGCCGCCGACATCGTTCAGGTGTACCGCGAGGCGCTGGTCAACGACGCCCAGTACATGGCTGCCCGGGCAAACGTCGAGGCGGGGCGAGAAAAATTGCCGCAGGGGTTGGCCGGGCTGCTGCCGACACTCAGTGCTACTGCCAATACGGTGTGGAACGAAAACCAGTACGATGCCAGCAACCGTACCGAACGGATCAGCAAAAACTACAACACCAATGCCTATAACGTGAATCTGACCCAGCCCTTGTTCCGCTGGCAGAACATCGTTCAGTACGGGCAGGCCAAGTTGCAGGTGGCGCAGGCCGAGGCGACATTCGCCCAGTCATCGCAGGAGTTGATCCTGCGCGTTGCGCAGGCTTATTTCGATGTCCTTTACGCCGAGGAAAACCTGCGCGCAGTGCGTGCCAACAAGCAGGCGATTGCGCAGCAACTCGAACAGGCCAAGAAGAATTTCGAGGTTGGTACGGCGACGATTACCGATTCGCAGGAAGCCCAGTCACGCTTTGATCTGGCCAGTGCGCAGGAGATCAGCGCCGAAAATGATCTTGAGGTCAAACGCTATGCTTTGCGGGTGATCGTTGGCAAGGACTATCCCGTACTCAATCGTTTGCGCCGTGAAGCCGAACTCGCGCCGCCGCAGCCGGCGAGCATGGATCAGTGGGTGGTTTCGGCAGAAAAGGACAGTTTTTCGGTACAGGCGCAGCAGGCTGCTGCCGAGGTTGCCGCCAAGGAAGTCGAGCGCGTCCGCGGCGGGCATTATCCGACCGTCGACATCGTGGCCAATTACGGCAAAAACAATAACGCGCTCTCCTTTGTTGGCAACGACACGCTCGAGACCACGGCGCGCAACGTGGGATTGCAACTCAATATCCCTATTTTCCAAGGCGGTGCGGTCAATTCCAAAACGCGCGAGGCGGAAGCCAACCGCA
>CAZHFS010000004.1:0-23185 GCA_964531885.1 uncultured Propionivibrio sp. | reverse complement strand
GTCCGGGCCGTTGCGCCGCGATGCGCGGCACTGAACTCAGTTGCTGCCCGGCGCATTGCCGCGAGGGCCTCCTGCCCCGAGCCGTCGTTGGCAAGCAGGCGGCTTGCGACGGTCGCTGCCGCATCGGCGTCATCGACGCGCCGCGCCGCGCCGCAGGCCAAGGCGTCCTCCGTGGCTTGAGAAAAATTGAAAGTATGTGGACCGACGATGACCGGGCAGCCACAGGCTGCCGCCTCAATCAGATTTTGTCCCCCTAGCGGTTGCAGGCTGCCGCCGATCAGTGCCAGGTCGGCCAGTGCATAGTAAGCGGCCATTTCGCCCATGCTGTCGCCAAGCCAGACGCGTGTCTCGCCAGCCGGGAATTCGTTCTGGCTGCGCCGCTTGTGTGCCAACTGGCGCGCCGCAACGTCTGCCGCGACTTCGCCGAAACGCTGGGGGTGGCGCGGCACGATGAGGAGCAGCAACTCGGGGCGATCCAGTTTTTGGTAGGCGTCGAGAATCAGCGTTTCTTCGCCTTCACGCGTGCTGGCACACAACCATACCGGGCGCGTGCCGAGTGCGGCGCGCCACTGCTGTCCCAGGCTGATTTTATCGGCTGGAGGTGTGACATCGAACTTGATATTGCCGCATACCTGTGGCGCCCGCGCGCCGAGTTGTGCGAGGCGCTCGGCGTCGTCGGCAGTTTGCGCGGCAACGAGATCAAGCGCGGCGACAGCCGGGCGGATCAGCGGCAGGAAGCGCTGGTAGCCGCGCAAGGAGCGGGCCGAGAGGCGGGCATTGACCAGGGCTAGTGGGATGCCATGGGCCTTGGCTTTTGCGATCAGGTTCGGCCACAACTCCGTTTCCATGAGCAGGCCGAAGTCTGGGCGGTAGTGCGCAAGAAAGCGTGCGCAGGCATCCGGCAGGTCGTAGGGCAGGTAGGCCTGGTGCAGGCGTGGTCCGAGCTTGGCGATCAGCTCCGCGCCGACGGCGCGGCCGGTGGGCGTCATGTGGGTGAGCAGCAGACCGTGTTGCGGATAGTGGGCGAGCAACGCCTTGATCAGAGGTTCGGCGGCGCGGGTTTCGCCAACGGAGACGACGTGCAGCCAGAGCAAAGGGCCGACCGGGCGTGCCGGATAGCATCCGTAGCGCTCGGCCAGATGATGCAGGTATTCCGGTTGCCGACGGGCTCGCCAGAGCAGGCGGAACCATACGAGCGGTTGGGCGAGGTAGAAGCACAGGGAGTAGACGAGGCGGCTCATGCGTTGAGTCCCTGGTAAATGGCGCTTAGTACGGCCTGCGTTGATGGGGGGTGGCTCGGGCCGCCAAGGTTGCGAAAAAAACCGCTGCCAAGAACGCCGGTACGCTCGGGATCCGTCGCGGTATAGAGTGCAATGCTCGGGATGGAGAGCGCGGCAGCCAGATGGACCAGCCCGGTATCGACCCCGACGGCGATACACGATTGCCCGATGAGGGTGGCCAATTCGCGCAGTCGAAGCGGAGGGGCGACGCAGGCGCCGGGCGCGCCTGCGGCAATGCGTTCGGCACGTTCCCGTTCACGAGGACTGCCCGAGGGGAGGACAGGGAGAATGCCCTGAGCGACAAGTTCGCGGGCGATGTGCGCCCAGGATTCCTCGTGCCACAGCTTGTCGTCGCGGCTCGTTGCGGTAAGCAGGACGGCGTGCTTGCCTTGGGTATAGTTGGGTAGCCAGGGGAGCGCCAGATCGGGGGCGGCAATGCCATAGTCAAGCGGCAAGTCGACCGGGTGGTCGAACGCTGCTGCGGCTAGCCAGCGGTTGCGCAGCACGGCGTTGGCGTTGTTGGGAATGACGAAGTGGCGATCGTAAAAACGGGCGGCAAAGGGTTCGCGCGCGACGCCAGCCGCGTATCCGTAACGCGTGCCACGGGCCTGCGAGGCAATCAGTGCGCTTTTGACGAGCCCCTGGGTGTCTAGGATAATGTCGTAAGCTTGGTGGCGGAGCTGGCGGCGGCAGGCGCCGATTTCCGACCAGGTTTTCCCTGCGAATGGGGCTTTGCGCCAGCGGCGCAGGGCGACCGGAATAACCTCGCTTACACCGGGGTGCAGGCGAGGAATTTCGGCGAAAGCCTCTTCCACGCACCAGTCGATGGTGATTCCGGGGTGGGCGCGGACAAGATCGCTCACCACCGGCAGGTTGTGGATGACATCGCCGAGCGACGAGGTTTTGACCAGCAGAACGTGCATCGGACGTACAATACTCGGTTGGAAGAGGCGCCCATTATAAAAGCTGCCGGGGAGCAGCGGTGTTGCGCCATGCAATGAGCGACATGCACACGACATTGAAAGGACGGCCGTGATACTCGTGACCGGTGGTGCCGGCTTTATCGGCGCAAACTTTATCCTCGACTGGCTACGCGAGCGCGACGAGCCGGTGCTCAATCTCGACAAGCTGACCTACGCGGGCAACTGCGAGAGTCTCGCCAGCCTGAATGGCGACCCGCGCTATGCCTTCGTTCAGAGCGATATCGGGGATCAGGCGCTGGTCGAAGGGTTGCTCACTAGGTACGCTCCGCGCGCGATCGTGAATTTTGCTGCCGAGAGCCATGTCGATCGTTCGATTCACGGGCCAGGCGAGTTTATCCAGACCAATATCGTCGGTACCTTCAAGCTGCTTGACAGCGTGCGCGCCTATTATTCGGGCCTGGACGCTGCCGGCCAGGCGAAACTCCGGTTTCTGCATGTGTCGACCGACGAAGTTTACGGCTCGCTCGCGCCCGATGCCGATGCGTTTGCCGAGACCCACCGTTACGAGCCGAATAGTCCCTATTCCGCGTCCAAAGCGGCATCCGATCACCTGGTTCGGGCCTACCACCATACCTATGGCCTGCCGGTGTTGACCACCAACTGTTCGAATAACTACGGACCGTTCCAGTTCCCCGAAAAGCTGATTCCGCTGATGATCGTCAATGCCCTGGCCGGCAAGCCGTTGCCGATCTACGGCGATGGCCGGCAGATCCGCGACTGGCTGTATGTCAGCGATCACTGCTCGGCAATCCGCCGAGTTCTCGAAGCGGGGCGTCTGGGCGAGACCTATAACGTCGGCGGGTGGAACGAGCAGCCGAACATCGACATCGTCCATGCCATCTGCGAACTCCTTGATGCCCTGCGGCCGCGTGTCGACGGACAGAGCTATCGCGCCCAGATTACCTATGTCGCCGATCGGCCGGGGCATGATCGGCGCTATGCCATCGATGCACGCAAGATTGAGCGTGAACTCGCCTGGCGTCCCAAGGAAACGTTTGCCACGGGGATCCTGAAAACGGTGCAGTGGTATCTGGAACACCCGGAATGGGTAGCCAACGTCCAGTCCGGCGCTTACCGCGACTGGGTGAGCAAGAACTACGAAGGGCGCGGCGTGTGAAGATTTTGCTGCTCGGCAAGAACGGCCAGGTTGGCTGGGAACTGCAGCGCAGTCTGGCCCCGCTTGGTGAGGTCGTTGCCCTTGACCGCCAGGGGGCGGCGGGGCTCTGCGGCGACCTTGCCGATCCGGACGGTATCGCGGCGACGGTGCGTACCGTCGCTCCCGATGTCATCGTCAATGCCGCTGCCTACACGGCGGTCGATAAGGCCGAGAGCGAAGCCGAACTGGCGCAGACGATCAACGCTGTCTCGCCCGGCGTGCTGGCGCGCGAGGCCGAGCGCCTTGGTGCCTGGCTGGTGCACTACTCGACTGACTACGTCTTTGACGGCCAAGGACTGGCGCCTTGGCGTGAGGACGACGCCTGCGCCCCGCTCAACACTTATGGCGAGAGCAAACGGGCCGGCGAACTGGCGGTCGAAGCGTGCTCTCGTCTGCTGCTGCTGCGCACGAGCTGGGTCTATGCCGCGCGCGGTGCGAATTTTTTGCGCACCATGCTGCGTCTCGCGGCTGAGCGCGACGCTCTGCGCGTGGTGGGCGACCAGCACGGCGCGCCGACCGGCGCCGAGCTGATTGCCGACGTGACGGCGCACGCCCTGCGCCAGGCCATTGCCGAGCCGAGCCTAGCCGGGTGTTACCACCTCGCGGCCGGAGGAGAAACCCATTGGCAGGGGTATGCGCGCCACGTTGTCGCTGGCGCGCTGGCGCGTGGCGCAACCTTGCGCGCCGTACCCGAACGCATCGCCGCCATCCGCAGTGACGAATACCCGACGCCGGCGCGTCGTGCCGCCAACTCGCGTCTCGATTGCCGCAAACTGCAGATGGCCTTCGGTCTGACCCTGCCCGACTGGCGAGTGGGCGTTGATAGGGTGCTCGACGAATTGATCAACCGCGCCTAGCGCGAGACGGAGAACGCATGAACAACAAAACCCGCAAGGGCATCATCCTCGCCGGCGGTTCAGGTACCCGCTTGTACCCAGCGACACAGGTCGTTTCCAAGCAACTTCTGCCGATCTTCGACAAGCCGATGATCTTCTATCCGCTCAGCACCCTGCTCCTGGCCGGAATTCGCGATATCCTGATCATTTCGACGCCGCAGGATACGCCACGTTTCGAACAGTTGCTTGGCGACGGTTCGCAATGGGGAATCTCGCTCAGCTACGCTGTCCAGCCCTCGCCCGATGGGCTGGCGCAGGCCTTTCTGATCGGGGAGGAGTTCATCGCCGGCCATCCGTCGGCGCTGGTGCTCGGCGACAACATCTTTTATGGTCACGACTTCGCGGGCCTGCTACGCGAGGCCATGGTCAGTGATAAGGGGGCGACGGTCTTTGCCTATGCGGTCAACGATCCCGAGCGCTACGGCGTCGTTGAGTTTGATAGTGCCTGGCGTGCGATCAGTATCGAGGAAAAGCCCAAAGCACCGAAGTCGCGCTACGCGGTCACGGGGCTTTATTTTTATGACGAAAACGTCGTCGAGCTGGCCAAGGCGGTCCGACCGTCGGCGCGCGGCGAGCTTGAGATCACCGACTTGAACCGCCTCTATCTCGAGCGTGGGCAGCTCAGCGTCAAGACCATGGGGCGCGGTTACGCCTGGCTGGATACCGGTACCCACGAATCAATGCTTGAAGCGAGCCAGTTTATTTACACCATCGAAAACCGGCAGGGGCTGAAAGTCGCGTGTCCCGAGGAAATCGCCTGGCGTAATGGCTGGATTGACGATGCCCAGCTCGACCGCATGGCGACGGCGTATGCGAAATCGGGCTACGGCGCCTACCTAAAAGGCCTCCTGCGCGAACGGGTGTACGCATGAAAGCCACGCCGCTCGCCATTCCCGAGGTGCTGCTCATCGAGCCGAAAGTGTTCGGCGATGCGCGCGGCTTCTTCTTCGAGAGCTTCAACCAGCAAGCCTTCAACGAAGCGACCGGACTTGACGTACATTTCGTGCAGGACAACCACTCGCGTAGCGTGCGCCATGTCCTGCGTGGTTTGCACTACCAGTTGCCACCCTTTGCCCAGGGCAAGCTGGTGCGTGCCGTTTACGGCGAGGTCTTTGATGTGGCGGTCGATCTGCGGCCTCACTCCCCGACCTGCGGCCGCTGGGTCGGGGCCGTGCTGTCAGCCGAGAACAAACGGCAGATGTGGATTCCCCCCGGTTTCGCGCATGGCTTCCTGGTACTCAGCGATGCCGCCGAGTTCCTGTACAAGACGACTGACTATTACGCGCCTGCGTACGAACGCAGCATCCGCTGGGACGACCCTGACCTGGCCATTGCTTGGCCACTCGACGGTGCGTCACCCCTCTTGTCGGCCAAGGATGCCGGGGCGCCATTCTGGAACAGCTGAACTCGGTTGTCGATGTTCAGGCGTGCGTCACAAAATTTGAAAAGAGTTGAAGATATATGCTAAAAGATTTTACTCGGCCAGTGCTGGCTATGCCGCGATTCGCCAAACGCCTTATTGCGCTGCTGGTCGACAGCAGCCTGGCCGTGGTGACGATCTGGTTGGCGCTCTATCTGCGGCTGGGAGAGTTTTACGCAATCACCGGGCCGTACCTGACTGCGGCACTCTTGGCGATTGGGCTAGGCTTGCCGGTATTCGTCGTTTTCGGACTGTATCGCGCGATATTCCGTTACGCCGGCTGGCCGGCCCTGCTGGCCGTCAGTAAAGCCTGCGCTGTCTATGGTCTGCTTTTTTCTTCGGTGGTCACCGTCATGGGGATTGACGGGGTGCCGCGGACGATCGGCATCATCCAGCCATTGCTGATGCTGATGGCGGTTGGCGCATCCCGGCTCGTCGCCCGTTTCTGGCTGGGGGGGCTGTACCGACAGCAGCTGATGCGCGCAGCCTTGCCCAAGGTGTTGATCTATGGGGCGGGAAATGCCGGCAGGCAGGTCGCGGTCGCCATGGCGCACAGTCACGAATTGCAGATCGTCGGTTTCCTCGACGACGACGATCGATTGCATGGTCACGTGCTGAACGGCTTGCCGATCTATAACCCGGAAGATCTGCCTGCGCTGGTTGATTCGCAGGCAATCCACGCTGTCCTGCTCGCCATGCCGTCGATTTCCCGCCGGCGGCGTAACGAGATCATCGAGTCGATCCGTCCGATCAAGGTTTCGGTCCGGACCTTGCCGGCACTGGGTGAACTGGCGCAAGGCAAGGTCAGCATGGCGGATCTGCGCGAGCTGGATATCGACGATCTGCTCGGCCGGGAAGCGGTTGCGCCAAATACTATCCTGCTCGGCAAGAACGTCAGTGGCCGGGTTGTCCTTGTCACCGGGGCCGGGGGATCGATCGGGAGCGAACTTTGCCGTCAGATTGCCCGGCTGCACCCGGCTACCTTGCTGATTGTCGAGCACAGCGAGTATGCGCTGTATCAGATTCATCAGGAACTCGAGCCCTTGCTCGTCGAGGCCGAAAGCCGGCTGGTGCCGCTGCTGGCTTCGGTGCGTGATGTTGAGCGCATGCACGGGATCATGGCTACCTGGCGGCCGGATACGGTCTATCATGCGGCGGCGTACAAGCATGTGCCGCTGGTCGAGCACAATCCATGCGAGGGAGTGCGTAACAATGTTTTCGGTACGCTGGTAACCGCCCAGGCGGCGCGCACCAACGGGGTGGCTGATTTTGTCCTGATCAGCACCGACAAGGCCGTGCGTCCGACCAACATCATGGGTGCCAGCAAGCGTCTGGCCGAAATGACACTGCAAGCCCTTGCCGCGCAGGGTGGGGGAACCAAGTTCACCATGGTGCGTTTTGGCAATGTGCTCGGCTCTTCGGGTTCGGTGGTGCCGCTTTTTCGCCGCCAGATTCGTGAAGGCGGCCCGGTGACCCTGACCCATCCGGAGATCAACCGATTTTTCATGACCATTCCGGAAGCCGCGCAATTAGTCATCCAGGCTGGGGCGATGGCACGCGGAGGAGACGTTTTCGTGCTCGACATGGGGCAACCGGTGCGCATCATCGATCTGGCACGCCGGATGATCGAACTGTCCGGGCTTGAAGTGCGCGATGAAGCCAATCCCGATGGCGAGATCGAGATCGCCATTACCGGGCTGCGGCCTGGCGAAAAACTCTACGAGGAACTGCTGATCGGTGACAATCCGCAGCCGACCTCGCATCCGAGGATCATGAAAGCCAACGAGGACTTTCTGCCCTGGGCGCGACTCGAAACCAAGCTGGACGCTCTCGCTCAGGCGATTGATTCCAGCGATGTTGCAGCATTACGCCTGTTGCTGGAGCAACTGGTTGTGGGTTACACCCCCAGTGGCGATATTGTCGATTGGGTCCATCTGGAGAACGAGGCGGTGGTCGCACGCCAAACCTGAAGCCTCAACAAAGGAAACGCATGCCAACGATTCTGATCACCGGCGGGACCGGCTTTATCGGCTCCCACACCGCCGTTGTCCTGCTTGCCGCAGGGTATGAAGTCATTCTTTACGATAACCTCAGCAACAGCCGGGGCGACGTCGTCGAGCGCATCGCCCGGATAACCGGCCAAACGCCACGTTTTGTTGAAGGCGATGTGCGTGACCGCGACCAGCTTGCCAGCGTCTTCGCCGGGACGCGCATTGACGGCGTAATCCACTTCGCCGCGCTCAAGGCAGTCGGGGAGTCGCAGCGGGAGGCCCTGGCCTATTACGACGTCAATGTCGGCGGAACGCTGGTCCTTTGCCAGACCATGGCAGCCGCCGGGGTGTTCAGTCTGGTTTTCAGTTCGTCGGCCACAGTCTATGGTGACCCGGCGGCGTTGCCTATCCGCGAGGATTTTGCACGTTCGGCGACCAACCCCTATGGCGCCAGCAAGCTGATGCTCGAAGACATGCTGGCGGACATTGCGGCTGCCGACCCACGCTGGCGCATTGCCCGGCTGCGTTATTTCAACCCGATCGGCGCCCATGAGAGCGGCTTGATCGGCGAGTCGCCAAATGGCGTGCCGAACAACCTGCTGCCCTATGTCGCTCAGGTCGCTTGCGGCAAGCGCGAGAAGCTGAGTGTCTTCGGTGGCGATTACCCGACACCTGACGGAACCGGAGTGCGCGATTACATCCACGTCATGGATCTGGCCGAGGGGCATCTGGCCGCACTGAATCGGCTTGCCGTGCAGCCCGGCTTGCTGACGGTCAATCTGGGTACCGGGCAAGGCTATTCGGTGCTGGAGATCGTGCGTGCCTTTGAAGCGGCCTCCGGGCAGCCGGTGCCTTTGGAGATTGTCGCCCGCCGGCCGGGCGATATCGCCGCCTGCTACGCTGACCCGTCGCTGGCGCGTGAGTTGCTCGGCTGGTCAGCGCGCCGCAACCTCGATGCCATGTGCCGAGATGCCTGGCGCTGGCAGAACAATCCGGCGGCGAAGTGAGTGACCGGCGATGGCGACCTATGCAATCGGCGACATCCAGGGATGCTTCGAAACCTTCCTGCGTTTACTACGACGCTGTGCCTTCGATCCTCAGCAAGACACCCTGTGGCTGGTCGGCGACCTGGTCAATCGCGGGCCGCGCTCGCTCGAAACCTTGCGTTATGTGCGTGATCTTGGCTCTGCCGCAGTCACGGTACTCGGCAACCACGATCTGGCCCTCCTCGTGATGTCGCACGGCTATGGCCGACGTTTTCCTGGGGATACCTTTGACGACATCCTGAACGCTCCCGATTGTGACGAATTGCTCGCCTGGTTGCGCCAACAGCGCCTGTGCTATCGCGAGCGTGGTTTTTGTATGGTGCATGCCGGGTTATTGCCAGCGTGGACGGTCGATCGGGCACTGGCGTTGGCGGCCGAAGTTGAAGCTGCCTTGCGTGGCCCGGAATTCCCTGCGTTCATGGCCAATATGTGGGGCAGTGAGCCGACGGCGTGGCGTGACGATCTGCTTGGCTGGGATCGCCTGCGCGTGATCGTCAATGCCATGACCCGGATGCGCTTCTGTACGGCAGAGGGCGTTATGGACTTCTCGGTCAAAGGCGAAGTTACCCAGGGGCCGCCGGGTTATCTCCCGTGGTTTGAAGCGCCGCGCCAAAGCGCCGATACCATCCTGATCACCGGCCATTGGTCAGCGCTCAGGCTGAGGCTTGAACCCAATTTGCTGGCCATCGACTCCGGATGTCTGTGGGGAGGGGCCTTGACTGCGGTCAGGCTGGAGGACCGGGAGGTGTTTCAGGAGCCGTGTGCTCCGGGGGAAAGCCGAGGCTGAGCGCAATGGCCGCGCGAGCTGCCGCGGCCAGTTCGCGTCGCGCCATGCTTTTCGCCGGGAACGGAGCCAGAGCTACGATCTGAACTCGTAGCGCAGGCGTGGCCAGAACGGCGCGCAAACAATTCATGAACGATGTGTCGCCGACATAGGCCGGGGCCAGGCTCCGCGCTCCCCGCATATCGTGATAGGAGAGTGCGACTGGTTGGATCGGGCGTTCGCTTTCGATTGCCGGTTGAAGCAGTGCGGCGTGAAAGTGCAGGAGATGCGTTCCCTCGGTGGTTGTGCCTTCGGGAAAGACAGCCACGTCACGGCCCTGCCTCAGCCGGGCATCGATTTCCGCGTTGACCACTCGCGCGTGGCCGCGGCTGCCTCGCCGCAAGAAAACGGTATCACCTTTCTCTGCCAGCCAGCCGATCACTGGCCAGGTCCGGACTTCGGCTTTGGAAACGAAAGCCATTGGTCGCGCGGCATTCAGCGCCAGGATGTCGATCCAGGAAATGTGGTTGGCAATGTAGAGGCTTCCTGGGGTGAAGTGCCCGAACCGGGCGTCGACCTGAATGGCCAGGATGGCCAGGGCCTGTCGAGCCCAGATCTGTTTGAGTTGATCGCGACGTGGTATGCCCACACAAGGGAAAATGAGGCCGGTCATGATCAACCCCCACATGAGATGCAGGGTCAGGCGGATGAGGCGCATCGCCTGCAGTGCTTTGGGTGTTGGACGCTCAGCGGTCATCGTGAGAGTCAGCGGGATACCCGGGTGGTGCCGCCGCTGGAGAGTACGCGTACGCGATCGCCGGGCAGGAAGCTGTCGCCGTTTTTCTCCTGGACGACGGCGATCAGTTGACCACCGTCCAGTTTGACCGTGATCTCGAGCGCGTTCTTTTTCGTTGCACTTTCTTCGATGGCCGATCCCGCCATTCCGCCAAGGACGGCGCCGACGATTGCGCCGACAATCTGCCCGGAGCCGCCACCCACATGGCTGCCAGCCACGCCGCCGACGGCAGCTCCCGAGATTGCACCGACCCCGGACTTGGTTCCTTCCAGGGTGACTTCGCGCACGCTTTCGACCACGCCCGTGCGCACGATCATTTCTTGGCGGGCCTGATCGCGAGTATAGGCATCACCGGAGAGACTGCTCGCGCAGGCAGAGAGAGTCAGGGCGGCGAGTAGGGAAAGGAGGAGGGAGGCTGTTTTCATGAGGGGCTCCAAAGGCAGCGGGCAAGCAGCATGGCAGAGGGCTGTGAATAGGCACGGTGAGTCGCCAGACCCAGGCTAGGACGCCTGGGCCGGGAACGGCGCTGACGGCTTTATTGCAATGCCGATTGAATGCCGTGCTGCTGGGCGATTGTGTCGTAGTAAGTGGAAATGCGCTCAAGATAGGCCATCTTGGCAGCGTAGGAACGGAAATGGAAGGCACGTTCGAACCCAGTCATTGCCAGTGACTTGAGTTGGTGGGCATCGATCGGGAAGGTGTCGACTGCCAAGCGGTATTCCTTGCTCACAGACGTGTTCGAGACCAAGCGGTTGTCGGTGCACAGAGAAACAGACAGTCCGTGTTCGAGCATCGCGCGGAAGGGATGGGTGTCGATGCCGGCAAGCGACGGCGTCGTCTGCAGATTACTCGACAGGCAGACTTCAAGCGTGATGCGCCGCTTGGCGATGAAGTCGATCAGGGCTTCGAGGTAGGCGTGGCGGTCGCTGATCCGTTCGTCTTGAAGGCGCGCCTCGTCGAAAAGGAAGAGTCCGTGCCCGATACGCTCGGCGTTCAGACGGGTGATTGCCTGATAGATGCTCTCGGCGCCGTACGCCTCGCCGGCATGGACGGTCTTGCCGAGCAAGGCCCGTCCGGCCAGTGCGTAGGCTTCGACAAACTGGCTGGCCGGGAAGCCGTTCTCTGCTCCGGCGATATCGAAGCCGACCACCTGGATTGCTGCACCCATCGTGGAATCGTCGCGCCGCCCGGCACGCAAATCGGCCGTGGCGCGGGCAAGTTCGACGCTGGCCTTTTGGATGATCTGGGTGTCGGTGAGTCCAGCGCTGGCGTTCTCTTTCCAGAACTGCGCGTAGTACGGCGAAAAGACCGGCAGGCAGAAGCGCATGGCGCAAACAATGATGCCGTAATCGTAGTCTGGCTCGCCGGGGGCCAGCCTGGCATTGAGCTCGTCCCGCGCGGTGCGCAGGCCGCGATCGACGGCATCCATCACCTGACCATAGCTCATCCGCTCGGACATCAAGAGTTGCGGTGCAAAGCGGACCTCGATGTAGCGGACACCTTCGGCGGCATTGTCCAGCATCAGCTCGTAGGCCACGCGAAACAGCGCTGCATCGGTCTGCATGACGGCGGTGGTGAGGGCAAAGCCGCGCAGGTATTCCTCCAGGCTGGCGTACTGATCCTTGAAGACCGTGTCGCGTAACCCTTGCACGGAATTGGCGGGCAAGGCCACGCCAGCATCGTGCGCCAGTTCGATCAGCGTTTCGATGCGCAGGCTACCGTCCAGATGCAGGTGCAAGTCAGTCTTCGGGATGGCGCGGAGAAAATCGTCTGAGAAGGTAGGCATAAGAAGGCTTCCGGAGAGTGTGTGATGGCTGCGCTCGGTGTCGGCGAGGACTCAAAGCGGGGCGCTCTGGCTGCCAGAACCAAGCAGGGGCTGCTCGTATTTTGCCATTGGTTCGGCAATTAACGCAGCGGGAGTGGCGTGAAATTGTTCGCCTGCCGAGCGCTCGTTGACACCATTTTAAAACCGGGATAACGTTGTGAAAAGCTTTTCTTGGCGTTTCTTATCGGTTCGGATTATTCAGCGAGCGGAGGACGGTTTGAATATCAAGGATGTGGCGCGCATGTCTGGCGTTTCGATTTCGACGGTGTCGCGCGTCATCAATCGCTCCGCGTTTGTCAGTCCGGATATCCGGCGGGCCGTGGAGAAAGTCCTCGATGAAACCGGCTATCGCCCCAATGCGCTGGCGCGCGGTCTGTTAAGCCATAGCACGCAAACCATTGGCGTCATGTTGCCGCGTATCGATCTGAGTACCTTTGCCGCGATGTTCGACGGGATTGCCCAGGCGCTCAGCGAGAAGGGGTACGGCGTGATGCTGGCCAATACGCGCGATGACCTGGTTGAGGAATTGCGGTATCTCGATCTGTTCAACGAAAAACGCATCGATGGGCTGCTGTTTTTTGGCACCGGCGAAAATGCGGCCTATGCGGATGCCTTGGCCAAGTTGCGCGCCCCGGTAATGCTTGTTGGCCAGTCGGGGGCGTATCTCGGTTGTCCGTCGGTTCGGCTGGACAATTTCGGCGCAGCCAAGGCCATGGTGAACTATCTGATCGGCCTGGGGCATCGACGTATCGCGTGCCTTGCCGTACCGGATCACGATGTCGGGATCGGCATTGAGCGCAAACGCGGTTATCTTGCGGCGCTAGCAGAGAACGGAATTGAGTTCGATCCATCGTTGTTGGTCGTTGGAACCTTCGAGTATGCCTCGGGCGAAGACGGGGTGAAAACCCTGATGTGCTCACGGGGAGAACCGCCGACGGCAATCTTTACGATCACCGACCGGTTGGCGGTTGCCGCAGCAGGCTGGTTGCTGCGCAACGGCTATCGCGTTCCGGACGATGTTTCCGTGGCCTGCCTCGATGACCCCGAGCTTCTATCCTTCTGCTATCCGTCGATCACGGCGATGAGTTTCGATTACCTGCAGGCCGGACGCCAGGCCGCCAATATGCTGGTCGAGATTGTTGAGAACGGGGGCGCCGGCGGAATACCAATGCCTGCCGAAATGGTCATGCCGTACGCCATGCAA
This sequence comes from uncultured Propionivibrio sp., assembly GCA_964531885.1. Taxonomy (GTDB): domain Bacteria; phylum Pseudomonadota; class Gammaproteobacteria; order Burkholderiales; family Rhodocyclaceae; genus Propionivibrio. The sequence continues at coordinate 9,825 of CAZHFS010000004.1, read as the reverse complement.
ATCCGAGAGAGTACGTGTGGACCGAAGTTGCGTGGAGGTGTGCTGTGACAGCTCCTTTGGGCGTCCCGTGGGTTGAATGGTTTGGTTATGCCGCGTCAGTGGTTGTGGCCATTTCACTGACCATGAGTTCGATCATCAAGCTGCGCTGGTTCAACCTGACCGGTGCGGCGATGTTCTCGGTCTACGGCTTTGTCATTGGTGCCTGGCCGGTGGGCTTCCTCAACTTGTTCATCGTGGCGATCAACATCATGTATCTCACGCGCCTGTACAGGACGCGCGACGACTTCCGGATCATGCGCTGGACGGGCGGTGACGAGTACCTGAATCATTTCATCGAGTACCACCGGCAGGACATCGCGAGTTTCTTCCCGCAGTTCGATCCGTCCTGCCGCATTGGCCGGGTGGTTTATTGCCTGCTCAGAAATGCCTCACCGATCGGCTTGCTGATCGGCCGGCCAGATTCGGCAGGGAGGTTTGAAGTGGATCTGGACTACGTTGGCCCGCAATACAGGGACTTCCGCATGGGGTCGTTTCTCTATTACCAGAACGACTTCTTCCGGCACGAGGGATATTCTGCCCTGCGTGCGCGGGTGACCGGCAGCGCCCACGATGTGTATCTCGAGCGGATGGGCTTTGTGCGCGAGGACGACACATTCATCAAAGTGCTTTAATGCTTTGATTGCTTGAATACGAAAAGACACAAGCAGGCTATATTTTTGAAGGACAAACCGGGAATGCCCCAGGCGCTTTTCCGGGTAACAGGGAAACGGGAGGAGACGAGCAATGGATGGGATGTTTGAAAAACTCGAAGAGACAGTCGCTTACGTCAAGCGGCAGACCGATCTGCGACCCACGGTCGGGGTGATTCTCGGCTCAGGGCTTGGCCAACTGGTCGACCGGATGACCGATACGGTGGCAATCGACTACTGTGACCTGCCGCACTTCCCTGTGGCCACTGTCGCCGGGCATGCCGGCAGGCTGGTGATCGGGAACATTGACGGGGTGCTGGTGATGGCCATGCAAGGTCGTTTCCATTACTACGAAGGCCACAGCATGCGCACGATCGCTGTGCCGACGGCTTTCATGCAGCGGTTTGGGGTGCGTACGCTGATCGTCAGCAACTCTGCCGGCGGGGTTAACCGCGATTTTACCCCCGGCGATCTGATGCTGATCACCGATCATATCAATCTGGTCGGCGACAATCCGCTGATCGGGCTGAACGACGAGCGTCTCGGGCCGCGCTTCCCGGACATGACCGAACCTTACAGCCAGCGCCTGATTGCCCTGGCCGAGACGGCAGCCGCCGAACTGGGTACGACGCTCCGCCATGGCGTTTACGCTGGACTGTCGGGCCCCTGCTACGAGACAGCAGCGGAGATACGCTTTTTACAACTGATCGGTGCAGATGCTGTCGGAATGTCGACCGTGCCCGAGGTGATTGTTGCCCGCTATCTGGGCATGGAAGTTCTCGGCATTTCCTGCGTGACCAACATGGCCACCGGGATCGCCAAGGTGAAGCATGCGCACGAGGATGTAGTGCGTACCGCCAATGAGGCGTCGGCACGCTTCTGTGCCCTCGTGGCCAGAGTGATCGGGAAAATCGGGGCCGCCTGACATGGACGACATCGATTATGTCGTTGAGATGCGCAACATCCGGAAAGAGTTTCCGGGCATCGTGGCGAACGACGACATCACGCTGTGCCTCAAGCGAGGCGAGGTGCACGCCCTGCTCGGCGAAAACGGGGCGGGCAAGTCGACGCTGATGAGCATCCTGTTCGGCTTGTATCAGCCGGACGCGGGTAGCATCCGCATCCACGGCAAAGAGGTGCGCATCGACAACCCGAACATTGCCAACGACCTTGGAATCGGCATGGTGCACCAGCACTTCAAGCTGGTGCATAACTTTACCGTGACCGAGAATATCGTGCTGGGCATGGAGCCAAAATCCGGCCTAGTGCTGAGTCTCAAGGACGCGGCACAACGCATCCGGAGGCTGTCCGAGCAATACGGCCTGAGCGTCGATCCGGATGCGCGCATCGAAGATATCTCTGTGGGCATGCAGCAGCGTGTCGAGATCCTTAAGATGCTTTACCGCAACGCCGATGTGCTGATTTTCGACGAGCCGACTGCCGTGCTCACGCCGCAGGAAATCCAGGACTTCCTTGGCATCCTTCGCAACCTGATCAGCGAGGGTAAATCGATCATTCTGATTACCCACAAGCTGAAGGAAATCAAGGCGATTGCCGACCGCTGCACGGTCATTCGGCGCGGCAAGTACATTGGTACGGTCGAGGTGCGCGCGACGAACGAAGCGCGCATGGCTGAAATGATGGTTGGCCGTCAGGTCAGCTTCAAGGTCGAGAAAGCGGCGCGCGAACCCGGGGAAGTGATCCTGTCGATCCGAGATCTGTGCGTATCCAGCCGTCGGCAGGGTGCTCAGGTACGCATCGAGGCGCTCGATATCCGGGCGGGCGAGATCCTTGGGCTGGCTGGGGTTGAAGGAAACGGCCAGAGCGAACTGGTCGAGGCTCTGACCGGCCTGCGGCGGATTGAATCGGGCACGGTGCTACTCTCCGGCAAGGATATTTCGCGGGTTTCGATCCGCGAGCGCAACGAGAGCGGACTGGCGCATATTCCGGAAGACCGGCAGAAACGCGGGCTGGTCCTCGACTATTCGCTGGAAGAAAACTTCATTCTCAAAAATCATCGGGAAGCGCCATATTCTCACCACGGATTTCTTCAACCTGATGCCATCCGGGAGCATGCCAACGCGGTGATCGAGGCGTTCGATGTGCGCTCCGGCGAAGGCGCCCAATCTTCGGCACGGGCGATGTCCGGGGGGAATCAGCAAAAGGCGATCATCGGGCGCGAATTCGACCAGAATCCGGATCTGTTGATTGCCGTGCAGCCGACGCGCGGTCTTGATGTCGGCAGCATCGAGTACATCCACAAGCGCCTGATCGAACAGCGCGACTCGGGCAAGGCGGTATTGCTCGTGTCGCTCGAACTTGATGAGATTCTCGATCTTTCGGATCGCATTACGGTGATCCATAACGGGACCCTGATCGACACGGTCGAGGCGAGCGCGACCGACGAAAAGGAGATCGGCCTGATGATGGCCGGTTGCCGCAAGGATACGACGGCCGGAAAGGAGCAAGCCGCATGAAGCTGCGGATCAATGGTGAGTTGCTGGTCGGACTGGTCGCCGTGGCCTTGGGTCTGGTGGCCGGAGCGTTGCTGATGCTGGCGACCGGCAACGATGCGGTTGAGGGTTACCAGTTCCTGTTTGCCGGCGGTTTAATGAATCTGGAACGTATCGGAAACACCCTGGCGACGGCAACGCCGCTGGTGCTCACCGGCCTGTCGGTGGCTTTTGCCTTCCGGACCGGCCTTTTTAATATCGGAACCCCGGGGCAAGTGCTGGTTGGCGGGCTGCTGGCAACCATCGTCGGACTGTCCGTCGATCTGCCCAAAGTGCCGTTGCTGATGCTGTCGGTCACTTCGGCGGTGGCCGGTGGTGCGCTGTGGGGTGTGATTCCGGGTTTACTCAAGGCGCGCTTCAATGTGCATGAGGTGGTCTCGGGCATCATGATGAACTGGATCGCCTACTGGATCACGTATTACCTGGTGCCGGCCTACTTTAAGGGCGCGTACGAGACCGAATCGAGGCAGATCCCCGAGGTGGCCTCGCTCAAGGTGTCGTGGCTCACGTCGATGTTTGCCGGGTCGTACATCAATATTGGCCTGTTCCTCGCCGTGATCGCCGTGATTTTCGTTGGAGTTGTGCTCGAACGTACCGTCCTTGGCTATCAGCTCAAGGCGGTCGGCTTCAATCGTGACGCCGCCGAATATGCCGGTATCAGCGTCAATCGCAATATCGTACTGTCGATGATGATCGCTGGGGCCTTGTCCGGTCTGGGTGGGGCGGCGCTTTATACCGGCTATGCCTCATCGATCCAGATCGGCGTCATGCCCAGCCAGGGCTTCGATGGAATCGCCGTCGCTCTGCTCGGGGCCAATTCGCCGCTGGGAGTCATCGGTGCGGCGCTGTTCTTTGGCGTACTGCAATCGGGCAAGGGCTTCATGAGCGCGATGACCGACATCCCGCCGGAAATCGGCGACACCATCATCGCCAGCATCATTTATTTTGCGGCGACCAGCGTCCTCATCCGCAGGTTGATCGATCGCGCCGCGCGGCGCCGGGCGAAGTGAGAGAGTTCCCATGGATACGATCATTCATATTTTCCCCTACGCCATCGCCCTCGCCATGCCCTTGCTGGTGACCTCACTCGGTGGGCTGTACAGCGAGCGCAGCGGCGTGGTTAACATCGGGCTCGAGGGCTTGATGGTGGTCGGCGGTTTCGCCAGCGCCGTTTTTACCGTCTACCTGACGCCCAGCCTTGGCCCGCTGGCAATCTGGCTCAGTCTTGCGGCAGCCATGATCCTCGGTGCGCTGTTCTCGTTGCTGCATGCGTTTGCCAGCATCAACCTGAACGCCAATCAGGTGATCAGTGGTACGGCAATCAATATGATCGCCGGTGCGGTCACGGTTTTCCTGGCGCGGTCCATTACCGGTTCGGGGAACATCCAGCTCACGCAGGGCATTCCGCGTTTTGACATTCCGGGGCTGGTTGATCTGCCGATCATCGGGCGCCTGTTCTTTTACCAGACCTACGGCACTACCTGGCTGATTCTCGCCATTCTCGGTCTGTGCGCCTTCTTGCTCTACAAGACGGCATTCGGGCTGCGTTTGCGGGCCTGCGGCGAGAATCCGCATGCTGCCGATGCCGCCGGGATCAACGTCTATCGGGTGCGCTATGGCGCAGTGATGATCTCTGGTGCGCTCGCCGGCCTGGGGGGGGCGACCATCCTTGTTACCTACTCCGGGGAATTCAGCGGCTCGGTGGCCGGCATGGGCTTTCTCGCATTGGCCGCGCTCATCTTCGGCCAATGGAAGCCGACAGGCGTGCTCGGTGCCACTTTCTTCTTCGGCTTTGCCGCGACCTTGGCCAATGCCTCGCAAGCCGAGCCGGCATTGCAGGCGATTCCCGAGGTCGTACTCAAAGTATTTCCCTACGTCCTGACCTTGCTGGCGCTGATTTTTTTCTCGAAATCCACGCAGGCGCCGCGCGCGGCAGGCGAGCCTTTTGAAAAAGGCAAACGATAAGCAAAGGACACGTCATGACCCTCAATCAATACATTGATCACACCATCCTCAAGGCCAACGCGGTTGAGGCAGACATTCGCCAGCTGTGTTCCGAGGCCCGTGAGCACCAGTTTTTCTCGGTCTGCGTCAATTCGGCCTGGGTGCCCTGCGCGCGGACGTTGCTTGCCGGTTCCCCGGTCAAGGTTTGTGCCGTGGTCGGTTTTCCGCTCGGGGCGATGGCGCCTGCCGCCAAGGTTTATGAGGCCAAGCAGGCGGTAGCTGACGGGGCCGATGAAGTTGACATGGTGATCAACGTCGGATGGCTCAAGGACGGCAAGGCCGACGCTGTGCGCGAGGAAATCCGAGCGATCAAGCAAGCCATCGGGACGCGAGTCCTCAAGGTGATCATCGAAACCTGTTATCTCTCGGATGCGGAAAAAATGCTGGCCTGCACGCTGTCCGTCGAGGCTGGTGCGGATTACGTCAAAACATCGACTGGTTTCGGGACGGGGGGCGCGACGGTCGAAGACGTGCGACTGATGCTCGATACGGTCAAGGGCAAGGCACTGGTCAAGGCCTCCGGTGGCGTGCGCGATGCCGAGGCTGCGATAAGGTATGTGGACATGGGCGTGATGCGCCTCGGGACCAGTAACGGGATCAAGATTGTCGCGGGCGGGGATGCCAGCGGAGGATACTGAAATGAACATGCCGAATACTTCACCCATCCGCCGGGTTTTCATCATTGTTCTTGACAGTGCCGGGGTTGGCTTCATGCCTGATGCCGGCGAGTACGGAGAGCAGGGTGGTGATCTGGGGGCGAATACGCTTGGACACATCGGCGATGCCGTTGGACTGACCGTCCCGGTCATGGAGTCGCTGGGCCTGGGGCGGATCATCCCCATTCGTGGTGTGGCGCCGGTCGCTTCGCCTCTCGGTGCTTGGGGCAAGGCTGCCTCGCGCTCGAAGGGCAAGGACACTTCGACCGGCCATTGGGAAATTGCCGGCGTGGTTCTGGACAAGGCGCTCCCGACCTTCCCAAAGGGGATTCCACCGGAAATCACGCAGGCCTTTGAGGCGCGGATCGGGCGCAAAACCCTGGGTAACTCCGTGGCTTCTGGCACCGAGATTCTTGAGCAGCTTGGGGCAGAGCATGTGCGAACCGGTTTTCCCATCGTTTACACCTCGGCCGACTCGGTGTTCCAGATCGCCGCCCATGAGGAGGTGGTGGGACTGGATCTGCTCTATGAATGGTGTCAGATCGCACGTGACATGCTCGACGTCGGGCGGGTGATCGCCCGGCCGTTTGTCGGTACGCCTGGCCACTGGCAGCGCACCGCCAACCGCCACGATTATTCCTTGCAACCGCCGGGAACGACAATCCTCGACCGCTTGTCCGCCGCCGGGCAGGACGTGGTCAGCGTCGGCAAGATATCGGATATTTTTGCCGGCCGTGGCGTGACCGCGAGCTACCCGATCAAGTCGAATGACGAAGGGATTGCGGCGACCTTGCGTCTGGTGCAAACGCCAGGGCGCGGGCTGGTGTTCACCAACCTTGTCGATTTCGACATGAAATACGGACACCGTCGCGACGTGATCGGCTACCAGCAGGCGCTGCAGTCCTTCGACGACCAGTTTGCCGCGTTGCTCAAGCAACTGCGCGACGATGAAATCGTCATTGTTACGGCCGACCATGGCTGCGACCCGATCTTCAAGGGCACCGATCATACCCGCGAATACATCCCGATCCTTGTTGCCGGGCCGCGCGTTGTTCCGACCGATCTTGGCGTACGTGCCTCGTTTGGTGACATTGCCGCGACGATTGCCGAACTCCTGCTTGGCGAACGTGATGCCGGCAGCTTTGCCGGGGCGGTCGTTCGCTGAGTATGACTTACTGATTAACCAAAACGGAAAACCCCGATGCTGTTGCCCCAGGAAATCATTCGTCAAAAGCGTGACAAAGAGGTGTTGTCCTCCGCTGAAATCCAGTCCTTTGTCGAAGGGATTACCGACAATCGTGTGAGCGAGGCGCAAATTGCCGCGTTTGCCATGGCGGTTTTCCTGAATGGCATGTCGCGGGATGAGTGCGTCGCACTGACCCTCGCCATGCGCGACTCCGGACGGGTCATGACGTGGCGCTCGCTTAACCTTGACGGGCCGATCATCGACAAGCACTCCACCGGCGGCGTCGGCGACGTGGTGTCCTTGATGCTTGGGCCGATGTTCGCTGCCTGCGGTGGTTACAACCCGATGATCTCGGGGCGTGGTCTTGGCCATACCGGGGGTACGTTGGACAAGCTGGGGTCTATCCCCGGCTACAACCCCTTCCCTACGCCGGATCAATTGAAGATCGCCGTGCGCGAGGCAGGCACCGCGATCATTGGCCAGACGGCTGACCTTGCTCCGGCAGACAAGCGTATCTATGCCGCGCGCGACGTGACGGCAACAGTCGAGTCCATCCCGCTGATCACGGCGTCGATTCTCTCCAAGAAGCTGGCTGCCGGGCTCGATGCGCTCGTCATGGACGTCAAGGTTGGCAGTGGCGCCTTCATGCCGACGCCCGAGTTATCGGTGGCGCTCGCCAAATCCATTGTTGCGGTCGGTACCGGAGCCGGGCTCAAGGTGAGCGCCCTGCTCACCGACATGAACCAGTCGTTGGCCCCGTGCGCAGGTAACGCCATCGAAGTGCGTTGCGCGCTCGATTACCTCGCCGGCAAACATCGTCCGGCACGGTTGCATGAAGTGACGATGGCCCTGTGCGCCGAGGGTCTGGTGGCGGCTGGTCTGGCAGAAACCACGGAGGCTGCGCGAGTCCGCTTGCAGGCCAGCCTTGATTCGGGTGCCGCCGCGGATCGATTCGCCCGCATGGTGCGTTTGCTCGGTGGTCCTGTCGATTTATTCGAGCGGCCCGATGCCTACCTTGCCCAAGCACCGGTCGTGGTCGAGTTGCCGGCGCCGTGTTCGGGTATCGTCGCCGGCTTCGATACACGCGCCCTCGGCATGGCCGTGGTGGCCCTTGGGGGAGGGCGCCTGCGCAGCGATCAGGTAATTGATCCGGCCGTCGGTTTGAGCGATATCGTCGAACTCGGGGCGTCTGTGCAGGCGGGCGAGCCGCTATTGCGCATCCATGCCCGTGATGTGCCGGCGGCGAAACTCGCGGCCGAGCGGATCGGGGATAGCATCCGTATTGTCGATGAGTCGCAGCGTGCCGGATTTACCCAGCCGCCACTTGTTTGGCAGCGCATTTCCGCCGGAGATACCGTATGAGTGAAGCGCTCCCACGGCTGACGAGCGAACACGCGCAGGCCTTGCTGGACGAGGCCCGTGTGGCGAGAACCAAAGCGTATGTACCGTATTCACGCTTTCAGGTCGGGGCGGCATTGCAGACCCGTGACGGGACGATTTACCATGGCTGCAACGTTGAGAATGCTTCCTTCGGTCTGACCAACTGTGCTGAGCGCACGGCTTTTTTCCGGGCCATCGCGGATGGTCACCGTCCCGGGGATTTTGTTGCACTGGCGGTGGTTGGCGATACGCGCGGCCCGATCGCGCCGTGCGGTGCCTGTCGCCAGGTGATCAGCGAACTGGGTGGGGCGGATTTGCCGGTGATCCTCGGCAATCTGGGACGTGATGTCAGGGCGACGACCGCTGGAGAATTGCTGCCTGGCGCATTCGATCAACAGGATTTACCCCGCGAATAGCGGGTGCAGGACGTGTGTCGGTGTGACAGCTTGCGCCGCTATACAATAGAGAGCAGGTCTGTGGCGCTGGACACGAGTGTGTTGCCAAGAGAAGCGTATCCGATGGGGAGGGGCATATCTCTGCGGATTGCTGTCAATTTCAACGATAAGGAGGAGTGTTTGCAATGAGCAAAAAACTGATGGTGTCCGCGCTGGCGGCTTTGAGCCTGATGTCCATCGCGCCGATGGCCGTGTCTGCCGACCTCAAGGTCGGGATGGTGACCGATTCCGGCTCGATCGATGACAAGTCGTTCAATCAGGGAACCTGGGACGGGATCAAGAAAGCCACCAAGGATTTGGGGATCAAGTCCAAGTACCTGAAGCCGGGCGGGACCACCGAAGCCGATTACGTCAAGGAAATCGCCAACCTGAAAGACGCCGGTTTTACCCTGATCATTACGCCGGGCTTCAAGTTCGAATCATCAATTTTCGTTGCCCAGGACAAATACCCGAAAACCAAGTTCGTGCTCCTCGATGGCAGCCCGAATAATGGGGTTTTCGATGCCAATCGCAAGGAAAAGGTTGGCCCGAATACCGTTTCGATTTTCTTTGCCGAACATGAATCGGGATTCCTGGCTGGTGTGGCATCGGCGCTGCAGGTTGGCAGCGGCGACTTCGGCTTCATCGGTGGCATGGAAATTCCGCCGGTGCAGAAGTTCAACTGGGGCTTCCAGCAAGGGGTGGCTTACGCCAACAAGAATCTCGGCACCAAAGTTGGCATGAAGGCCGAAAACGTGATTTACCAGGGTACCTTCCATGACGTGGCTGCCGGCCAGCAACTCGCCGCGCAGATGTACGATCGTGGCGTCAAGGTGATTTTTGTGGCCGCTGGCGGTGTTGGCGTTGGGGCGATCAACGAAGCCAAGGCACGGGCGGCGAAGGGCGCGTGGATCGTAGGCGTGGACGTCGACCAGTACGCACAGGGCATCTACAGCGGTGGCA
>CAZHFS010000003.1:0-30823 GCA_964531885.1 uncultured Propionivibrio sp. | reverse complement strand
TCACGACCCTCTGCTCCCAAAGCAGATGCGCTACCAGGCTGCGCTACGCCCCGAGAGAGGCGCATTCTACAGAGAGCCCCGACCAAGGTCAATCATCTTTCGCATTTTTTTGAGATATCGTTGCCCGATGACAAACAAAGTCATTTTTCGAAAAACGATGGGATTGCTTGAAAAAACGCAAATCGTCACAATATCAAGGAACACACGGGAGAAAATGAAACGCAGCTTGCGACATTGCCTCATTTCTGATATTTAATCGCCTTTTTCGTAAACCAAGGATGGTTTTCCGCTATGGCTGAAGAACTGCTTCCCAAACAACTCGCCCCCTACGTTCCAAAAAAAGGCGAGGAATACATGAGCAGCCGGCAACTTGCTCACTTCCGGACCATCTTGGAAACGCTCAAGTCTGAGCTTATGCAGGATATTGAGCGGACGGTGCACACCATGCAGGATGAAGCGACCGTGTTCGCCGACCCGAATGATCGCGCCAGCCAGGAAACCGACATCGCCATCGAACTGCGCAATCGTGACCGGGAGCGCAAGCTGATCAAAAAAATCGACGAAACCATCGCTCGTATCGACAGCGGCGATTACGGCTACTGCAACAGTTGTGGTGTCGAGATTGGCACCAAGCGGCTTGAGGCACGTCCGACGGCCACCCTGTGCATCGACTGTAAAACGCTTGAGGAAGTGCGCGAACGCCAAGTCGCTAAGTAGGCGATTGCCGCTCAAACAAAAAGGACGCCGTGGCGTCCTTTTTGTTTGCCTCCCTCAGGTGCCGTGTACGACACACAGCATCTGAGGACGAGGTTGCTTACTGTGCCGGGGTCGGCGCAGCGATCGGTGCAGGGGCACCGCCTTCTTCCGGAGTGAGCGCCTTCATCGACAGACGGACACGCCCCTTTTCGTCGGCCTCAAGCACTTTGACACGCACTTTCTGGCCTTCCTTGAGGTAGTCGGCAACCGCATTCACACGCTCGTTGGCGATCTGCGAGATATGCAGCAGACCATCGCGACCCGGCAGGATGCTGACAATGGCACCGAAATCAAGCAGCTTGAGCACTGTGCCATCGTAAACCTTACCCACTTCGACATCGGCGGTAATCGCCTCGATGCGCGCCTTGGCCGCACTCGCCGCTTCACCGTTGACCGAGGCGATGGTGATGGTGCCATCTTCCTTGATGTCGATCGTCGTTCCGGTTTCTTCGGTAATCGCACGGATCACCGCACCGCCCTTGCCAATCACGTCACGGATTTTTTCGGGGTTGATCTTCATCGTGTAAAGGCGCGGCGCGTAGGCCGAAATCTCGTCGCGATGACCGGATACCGACTGCTTCATGGCTTCCAGGATATGAAGGCGCGCCTCCTTGGCTTGGGCGAGCGCGATATTCATGATTTCCTTGGTAATACCCTGGATCTTGATATCCATCTGCAATGCGGTAATGCCGCTATCGGTGCCGGCGACCTTGAAGTCCATATCGCCCAAGTGATCCTCGTCACCGAGAATATCGGTCAGCACGGCAAAACGGTTGCCTTCCTTGATCAGACCCATGGCGATGCCTGCAACGTGGGCCTTGAGCGGCACACCAGCGTCCATCAGGGCCAAGCTCGAACCGCAGACAGAAGCCATTGAGCTCGAACCGTTGGACTCGGTGATTTCTGAAACAACACGCATCGTGTAGTTGAAATCATCAGACTTCGGCAGTGCAGCGATCATCGCGCGCTTGGCCAACCGCCCGTGACCGATCTCACGGCGCTTCGGCGATCCAACGCGACCGCACTCGCCGGTGGCGTAAGGCGGGAAGTTGTAGTGCAACATGAAACGATCACGGTATTCACCAGCGAGCGAATCAATGATCTGCTCATCACGGCCGGTACCCAGCGTAGCAACTACCAGGGCCTGGGTTTCGCCGCGTGTAAACAATGCCGAACCATGGGTACGCGGCAAGACACCGGTACGAATGGCAATCGGACGCACCGTGCGGGTATCACGACCATCGATGCGCGGCTCACCAGCCAGAATGCGGCCACGGACAATGCGCGACTCAACTTCGAACAACAGGTTGCTGATCGTCGCCGCATCCGGAGCACCTTCGCCCTCGGTCAGGGCAGCGACAGCCTTGTCGGCGATTTCATTGAGACGCTGCGTACGCTGCTGCTTGCTGGTGATACGGAAGGCATCCTGCAAATCAGCCTCAACCAGCGCATTGAGCTTGGCCACGAGTTCTTCGTTCTTGGTCGGAGGAGCCCAGTCCCACTCAGGCTTGCCCGCCTCTTCGACAAATTCGTTGATGGCGTTGATCACCACTTGCATTTGTTCGTGGCCATAGACCACCGCGCCCAGCATCACATCCTCGGGCAGAACATCGGCTTCGGATTCAACCATCAGAACGGCCGATTCGGTACCAGCAACAACGAGATCAAGACGGCTATTTTCGAGTTGGGTCTTGGTCGGGTTAATGACGTACTGATTATCGACATAACCGACACGAGCGGCACCAATCGGCCCATTGAACGGAATCCCGGACACGGCCAGCGCCGCCGACGCACCGATCATCGCCGGAATGTCGGGGTCAATTTCCGGATTGAGCGACACAACCATCGCCACAACCTGAACTTCGTTGTAGAAGCCATCGGGGAAAAGCGGGCGCAGCGGACGGTCAATCAGACGCGAGGTCAGCGTTTCCTTTTCCGAAGGACGACCTTCGCGCTTGAAAAAACCTCCAGGAATTTTGCCAGCCGCATAGGTCTTCTCGATGTAGTCCACGGTCAGCGGGAAGAAATCCTGCCCCGGCTTGACCGACTTGTTGCCGACCACGGTGACCAACACCACGGTGTCATCCATCGAAACAATGATGGCTGCACCGGACTGGCGTGCAATCTCGCCGGTCTCGAGCGTGACCTGATGCGCTCCGTAAGCGAAGGTCTTCTTGGCGATAGTAAACATAGTTCCTCTCTCAATGGTTTGCGTACCCACAATCCCGGCACGCGATCAACAGGATCGCCTGATCGGCGAAGATAAAGCAACAGCGGCTCAGCCCGCTTGGGCTGGCCGCTGCTTGATACGATCAAGTAGACTCCGAACCGCTTGGCGGCTGGGCAGTCATTATTACTTACGCAACCCGAGACGCTGAATCAGGGCGCGATACGAATCGACATTCGTACGCTTGAGGTAGTCCAGCAGCTTGCGACGACGGCTGACCATACGCAGCAGGCCGCGACGCGAATGGTGATCCTTGACGTGCTCCTTGAAGTGACCGGTCAGGTCATTGATGCGTGCAGTCAGCAGGGCAACCTGGACTTCGGAGGAACCCGAATCCCCAGTCTTGCGCTGGAAATCGGTGATGATCTGAGCTTTTTGCTCGACGGTAATCGCCATGTCAAACTCTCTTTCATAAAAGCGACGCCGCCCCGGTTTGATAGAGCAGACGCCAGATGGAAAAAAATAATCGCTTGGCGAAGCGAGTCGCGGATTATAGCGCGCCCATGACTTATGCAGCAAGCAGAACGGGCACCCGCACGGAAATGTGGCTCACCCAGCGGCAATCAGCCGGCGTGGACAAAGCATTCCACCACCGTCCGCAACAGCCACCCCCAACAATCGCTCGCCTTCATAGACACGGAAACGCCCAGCCTGCTCAAACGATAGCCCAACCGGAAAACCAACCGGATTACCGTGCGCAAACCTGGCAGCTTCACCTTGCGCCAGCACAATTCGGGGCAACTCCTGCAGAAGGGCATCAGGCGCACGCAACACTCGTGCACGCCCAGCCTCGTCGAGCATAGTCAACGTTTCAAGCGAACACGCCCCAATGACCGAGAGCGCACCAACCGCCGTACGCCGCAGCCCCGTCAGATGGGCACCGCACAGCAATACCTCGCCCAGGTCTTCGGCCAGCGAACGGATATATGTTCCCTTGCTGCACCGCACGCGCAAACGACAACGATCTGCATGAAACTCCAGGAGTTCCAGTTCGTGGATGACAACGTCGCGCGCTTCGCGCTCGATCTGAACCCCCTGGCGGGCAAGCTTGTAAAGCGGCTGACCATCGCGCTTGAGTGCCGAATACATCGGGGGAATCTGTCGGATCTTGCCACGAAACCTTGCCAGCGCGACCTCCAGCGCCGAAAGATCGAAATTCACCGGACGGCGTTCAAGCACTTGCCCTTCGCTATCGGCAGTGTCCGTTTTGACACCGAAGAGGAGATCAGCCTCGTAAGTCTTGTCGGCATCGAGGAGATCGGAAGAAAATTTTGTCGCTTCACCGAAACACAGGGGCAACAACCCTGTCGCCAAGGGATCGAGTGTCCCGGTATGCCCTGCCTTGGCTGCTGAATACAGGCGCCTTGCAGCCTGCAGGGCCGCGTTCGATGACATGCCCTGCGGCTTGTCAAGCAGCAGAACACCATCGACGCGCAGCCACACGCGCCTTGCCTGTCCTTCTCGCACGGAGATCAATCTTCTTTTGCGTTCGTTGACTGATCGGACAGCGACACGGCCTCGCGGATCAATTGATCCATATCCATGCCCCGCTCAAGCGACTCGTCAAAGACAAAATGGAGCTGCGGCGTGGTGTGTATCCGGATGCGCTTCCCCAACTCGCGGCGCAGAAAGCCGGAAGCCTTGCTCAAGCCAGTAAGTACCTCGGCGACCTGTGCCGAACCGCCCAGTGTGCTAAAAAAAACCTTGGCATGAGCATAATCAGGTGTCACCTCAACATCGGTGATGCTGATCATACCCACGCGAGGATCCTTCACCTCACTACGAATAAGCTCGGCAATCTCGCGTCGCACTTGCTCTGCGACGCGATCTCGCCTGGAAAACGACTTGGTAACCACTTAGAGCGTCCGTGCCACTTCGGTCACGTCGTACACTTCGAGCTGATCGCCCTCTTCATACGCCGTGTAATTCTTCAGCGACAAGCCGCACTCAAAGCCACCGCGGACTTCCTTGACGTCTTCCTTGAAGCGCTTGAGCGACTCAAGCTCGCCTTCCCAGATGACGACATTGTCACGCAGCAGCCTGGCCCGCGAAGTCCGCTTGACCAAGCCTTCGAGAACGTAACAGCCGGCAATCGTACCGATCTTGCTGGCACGGAATACCTGACGGATCTCGACGAGGCCAGTGACGTCCTCGCGTTTCTCAGGAGCCAACATACCAGACAGAGCCGCCTTAACATCATCCACCGCATCATAAATGATGTTGTAGTAGCGGATATCAATGCCGACGTTTTCGGCAGTCTTGCGTGCCCCTGCATCGGCCCGGGTATTAAAGCCGATGATGACGGCCTTCGAAGCCTGAGCGAGGTACACATCAGATTCGCTGATCCCGCCGACAGCCGCATGGATGACGTTCACCTTGACTTCGTCAGTGGAAAGCTTCTGCAGCGACTGCACCAAAGCCTCTTGAGAACCCTGAACATCCGCCTTGATGATAAGCGACAGCGTCTTGACCTCTGCCTCGGACATCTGATCGAGAATGGTTTCAAGGTTGGCCGCCTGCTTGTTGGCCAATTTGACATCACGGAACTTACCTTGGCGGAAGAGCGCAATTTCACGCGCCTTGCGCTCATCGGCAAGCACCATGGCTTCCTGACCGGCCAGCGGAACATCGGAAAGACCGAGGATTTCCACCGGAATGGATGGCCCTGCTTCTTTGATCGACTTGCCATTCTCGTCGATCATCGCGCGCACCCGGCCATACACTTGGCCGGTCAGCACCACGTCGCCCTGTTTGAGGGTTCCGGACTGAACCAGCATGGTCGCCACCGGACCACGCCCCTTGTCGAGACGCGCTTCGATAATCAGACCCTTAGCCGGCGCCTCCTTCGGAGCCACAAGCTCGAGCACCTCGGCCTGCAGCAGGACGTTTTCGAGCAACTCGTCGATCCCCTGCCCCGACTTTGCGGACACTGAAACAAAAGGCGAATCGCCGCCGTATTCTTCCGGCACCACCTGTTCGACCACGAGTTCTTGCTTGACGCGATCGGGGTTGGCTTCCGGTTTGTCGATTTTGTTCACCGCTACGACGATGGGCACCCCAGCCGCCTTGGCATGATGGATCGCCTCGCGCGTCTGCGGCATGACACCGTCGTCAGCTGCGACGACGAGAATAACAATATCGGTGGCCTGCGCACCGCGAGCACGCATCGCAGTAAATGCTTCGTGACCCGGCGTATCGAGGAAGGTCACCACCCCACGCGCGGTCTGCACATGATAGGCGCCGATATGCTGGGTAATGCCGACCGCCTCACCTGAAGCGACGCGGGTTCGACGGATATAGTCAAGCAGCGATGTCTTGCCGTGGTCGACGTGACCCATGACGGTAACGACAGGGGCTCTCGGCTCGAGCGGGACATCCTTCTGATCTGCTTCGTCGATAAAGACATCAGGATCGTCAAGCTTGGCAGCAAACGCCCTGTGCCCCATTTCCTCGACGACGATCATCGCCGTTTCCTGATCAAGCACCTGGTTGATGGTAACCATTGACCCCATCTTCATCAAAGTCTTGATGACTTCAATGGCCTTGACCGACATCTTATGGGCAAGATCGGAGACCGAAATGGATTCCGGCACCTGGACATCGTGCACAATCGCCTCGGTCGGCGCCTGGAAACCATGCTGATCATCCCGGTCGTTGCGACCACCGCGTTTAGCAGCGCCGGCCTTGCCATCGCGCCACCCAGCCCCAGCAGTCGCCGGAGTGCCACGGGTCTTGGGACCTTGGCGCTTGCCAGCTCCCTCGCTCTTCCAGGCCTCTTTCTTGGCGCCCGGCTTCTTGTCCTTGTCTTGAGGTGCAGGCTTGCCACTGGGCCGTTCGCCGCGCTTCTCTTCGATTGGTTTTTCATTCGAAGTTTTGGCTGCGACGGCTTTTTTGGCTTCTTCAGCCGCTTTTGCCACCACCGCTTTCTGTTCAGCTTCAAGCTTAAGGCGGACCAATTCGGCCGCGCGCTGCTGCTTTTCGCGATACTCGGCTTCCTGCCGCGCACGCAACTCGGCTGCACGCCGCTCCTCGTCTGCACGCAAACGCTGCTGTTCCTCACCGATGATCGAGGCGCGCGTCACGACTTTTTTACCGCCAGCTTTTGCGTGCTTGGGATTGGCGACACCCGGCTTAGGCTCAACTGGCTTGACCTCGGAGCGCACCACTTCTTTGTGCACCGGCTTATGCTTAACAGGTTCGACAGGCGTTTCCGGCTCAACCGCGACAACAGCGGGTTGAGCCACTGGCACTTCAAGAACCGGAGCGCTCTTGACTTCCTCGGCCACTACCTCTGGCACCACTTGCTCAACCACAGGAGCGACTTCTGCCACCTTTTCAACCTCAGGCACCACCTGAGCAGCCGGCTCGACCAGCTTCGGCTCCGGTGCCGGAACAGCCACCTCTTGCGTCACCGCAAGCTCGGCAGGCTTAACGGACGGACGATCTTGACCGGCTTCAACCGCCTGCTGAAGCCGAACGGCTTCAGCACGCAATTCAGAGACATCACGCTTGACTAGAACCCGTTTCTTGCGAACCTCGACTTGTACAGTCCGCGACTTGCCATGCGAATCCTGTGCACGAATTTCAGTGGTTTCTTTACGAGTCAGCGTAATCTTGGTTTTTGCTTCGGTCTCGCCATGAGAGCGACGCAGATAATCAAGCAGTTTCGACTTGTCCTGTTCAGTCAGCTGATCATCAGCTGCCAACTTGGCCACGCCGGCCTTCTGGAGTTGCTCAAGGAGAGCGCCCACCGGCATTTTGAGGCTGCTGGCAAATTGGGCAACGCTTGTTTGGGCCATGTGTTATTCCTCTCCTCCGCTTACTCAAACCAATGCGCGCGCGCGGTGGTGATCAGTTGCTTGGCCCGGTCTGCATCAACGCCCGACATCTCGACCAGTTCATCAATCGCCAGATCGGCGAGATCGTCACGGGTTTTTACCCCGTGGGCAGCCAGCTTGGCAGCCAGCGACTTATCCATACCATCGAGGCTCAGCATGTCGTCGGCAACGCCCTCAAGCTGCTCTTCAGCCACAATGGCTTCGGTCAGCAGTTCGTTACGCGCACGCTCACGAAGCTCCTGAACGGTGGCTTCGTCAAACGCCTCGATCTCAAGCATCTCGTGAAGCGGTACGTAAGCCACTTCTTCCAAGGTAGAGAACCCTTCGCTGATCAGGATGTTTGCGACATCCTCATCAATATCAAGCTTCTCCATGAAGAGCACACGAATCGCTGCCGACTCGGCATCGACGCGGGTTTTCGACTCTTCTTCGGTCATCAGGTTGATCGTCCAGCCTGTAAGCTCCGATGCCAGCCGAACATTCTGCCCGCCTCGGCCGATCGCCACAGCCAGATTGGCCTCATCGACCACGACATCCATGCTGTTCTTCTCTTCATCGACCACGACGGACATGACCTCGGCCGGGGCCAGGGCTCCGACCACAAACTGCGCCGGATCGGCCGACCAGAGAACGATATCGACACGTTCGCCGGCCAACTCATTGGTCACCGCCGTGACCCGCATACCGCGCATGCCAACGCATGTTCCGATCGGATCAATGCGCTGATCATTTGATTTAACCGCAATCTTGGCGCGCAAGCCGGGATCGCGAGCAGCCGCCTTAATCTCCAGAAGGCCGTCATCAACCTCAGGCACCTCAACAGCAAACAGCTTGACGATGAACTCGGGCGCCGTGCGGGACAGAATGAGTTGCGGGCCGCGCGCAGAGCGATCCACACGCAGGAGATACGCCTTGACGCGATCGCCAACGCGCAAGTTTTCCCGCGGAATCATCTGATCACGAGGGAGAACAGCCTCGACCTTACCGGCCTCAACGATGGCATTGCCACGCTCCATGCGTTTGATGGTGCCGGTCACAAGGTGTTCCTTGCGATCGAGGAAGTCCGTCAAAATCTGCTCACGCTCTGCATCTCGAATCTTCTGCAGGATTACCTGCTTGGCAGCCTGAGCGCCGATGCGACCAAAATCCACCGGCTCGGTTGCCTGCTCCAGGAAATCGCCAACCTCGACCTCGGGATCCTGCTCTTTGGCTTCCGAGATTGGAACTTGATTGTTTTCGTTCAGATAATTCTCATCGGCGACAACCTCCCAGCGACGGAAGGTCTCGAAATCACCGGTTTCGCGATCGACGGACACGCGAACATCGGCATCATCATGGATACGCTTCTTGCTCGCTGAAGCCAATGCCAACTCCAGCGCCCCGAAGACGACCTCCTTGCCTACATTCTTTTCGCGCGCCAGCACATCGACCAGCAGCAATATTTCACGGCTCATATGTCTTCTACCCCCTATCCAGCCTGATCATCAGTCAAACTTGGGGACCAGGCGCGCCTTATCGACGTTACCCAGTTCAAGTTCAACCTCCCCCGAATCGATCGCCATACGCAATTTACCGCCCTCGCAAGCCAAGAGCACGCCATTAAAGTTGCGGCGACCAGCGCTCGTCGGAAGACGCAGTCGCAAATTAATTTCCGAGCCCACAAACCGCGCAAAATCGGCTGGCTTCTTGAGCACACGATCAAGGCCTGGCGAAGACACCTCAAGACGGTCGTAATCGACATTCTCGACAGCAAGGACGCGAGTCAGCTGATTGCTAACCAGCGCGCAATCCTCGACATCGATCCCACCGTCTTTTTCAGGCTTGTCGATAAACAAACGCAACACCCTGCCACGCGGACTTTGCTCGATATCGACGAGTTCATATCCAAGACCGGCGACCGTTGTTTCAAGAAGTTCGTGCAGATTCATGGCCACAAATAAAAAATGGGCGAAATGCCCATCCTTGAAAAAATGTGCCCCAAAAGCGGGGGCGAGCGGAAAAAACCGTTGGATTATAACGAATTAATCCGCCCGAGTAAATTGCATTGCGCAATTCCACCTTCGCCAGAGAATGCTGAACTCAGCTTCAGGTGGTCGATATTGATTGATTCAGGTTCATCGTTGACGTGGTGGGCTTTGGCGACGCGGAGGTGCTGACGTCTCGAGCCCGAATTCACTCATCAGTTTTTGGATATCAGCCTCGCCGAGCTCAGTAACCTGCCCTCTTCGCAAATTCGGCGGCAGTGCAAAGGGGCCATAACGAACGCGCATCAACCGGCTAACAGTAACCCCCACCGCCTCGAACATGCGGCGCACTTCACGATTTCGCCCTTCGAAGAGCGAAACCCGATACCAATGGTTGGCACCATCGCCTCCGCCATCGACAAGACTGGCGAACTGCGCGGGCCCGTCTTCGAGTTCAACGCCGTCGAGCAGCTTCTTCTGTGCGTCACTGGATAGATCCCCGAGCACGCGCACGGCGTATTCGCGCACAAGGTTGTAACGGGGGTGCATCAGCCGGTTGGCCAACTCGCCCGAGGTCGTGAAGAGTAGCAAACCGCTCGTATTGAAGTCGAGACGCCCCACGGCAACCCAGCGCCCGCCGTGCATCCGTGGCAAGGCGTTGAACACAGACGGCCGACGCCCCGGATCGTCGCGCGACACAATTTCACCCTCGGGCTTGTGGTACATGATCACACGCGGCAGACGATTGGAAAATTTTAGCTGAACAAGGCGCCCGTTGACCTTGACCCGATCACCCGGCGAAGCCGATTGCCCGATCTGAGCCACCTCGCCATTGATCATGACTCGCCCTTCGGCAATCAAAGTTTCCATGTCGCGTCGCGAGCCAACACCACTCTGAGCCAGAAGTTTTTGCAAGCGCTCCGGCTTGCCGCTCGGCTCTACGTGACGCGCCCTCTTACCAACCGGGGCTTCGGTGCGTGGCGCGCGACGAAAGTCTCGCGGTTTCTGATCAAGCAACTCACCGGCCTCAGGCTCTTCGCAAGGCGCCTGACCACGTCCTCGACGAATACGTTGAGTACGTTGCGACTCAGGTGTCGGCGAACGGAAGGGAGTATTACGCGTTTTATTGGGCATTAGACAGTTCCAGTGTTTGACTCATGACTTCAAGCGGAGGCAGTTCGGTGATACTGCGCAAGCCGAGATCATCGAGGAATTTCTTTGTAGTCGCCAGCAAGGCAGGACGACCGGGGGTTTCGCGGTGTCCGACCACATCAACCCAACCACGCTCCTCAAGCGCTTTGATGATCTGGCTGGCGACTGTGACACCTCGGATGTCCTCGATGTCTCCGCGCGTCACGGGTTGACGATAGGCGATGATGGCCAGAGTTTCGAGTACTGCACGAGAATATTTCGGCGGCTTCTCCGGACTCAGTCTTTCAAGATAAGGCAAATACTCGGCACGCGTACGAAACCGCCACCCAGTGGCAATCTGCACCAACTCAAGCGGGCGCTGCGCCCACTCAAGACGCAATTCGTCCAGAAGGACGCGTAGCACGTCACTGCCGATTTCATCGGCAAACACCTTACGCAACTCAAGCATCGATACCGGCTGCTGTGCGCTAAGCAGCACAGCCTCAAGTACTGCTTTGAGTTGCGCCGGGTTATCCGGCGACGCCGGCGTCGGCAAAGGCATCTCCGGCGTCGCCGCCGGCAGCATGGTCGTCTCGTCCATCGGCCAACCTCACATAAATCGGGGCAAATGCTTCTGACTGCGTGAGCACAAGTAAATGTTCGCGCGCCAATTCGAGCATCGCCAGAAAATGCACCACCAGTACAGGCACTCCCTGCGCTGGGTCAAACAAATCGACAAACTCCACGAATCCCCCGCTGTCACGCAAGCGACGCAGGATAAGCCCCATATGTTCGCGCACAGAAAGTTCTTCGCGCTGAATTGTATGGTGCGAGTGCAGCTTAGCCTGCCGGACAATCGCCGCCCAAGCATTCTTCAAGTCGTCCGGACAAACATCCGGCAACCGCTGGAGCATCGATCGCTCTACAAGGGCCGACACCCAGAAAAAATCACGTTCGGCCTGAGGGACTTCATCGATCCGTACCGCTGCGAGCTTCATCTGTTCGTACTCAATCAGACGGCGCACCAGTTCGGCTCGCGGATCCTCTACCTCCTCACCCTCCACCGCCTTGGGACGCGGCAACAGCATGCGCGATTTAATTTCGATCAGCATCGCTGCCATGACAAGGTAATCGGCTGCCAGTTCGAGATTGTGCGAACGCATTGCATCGACATACGTCAGATATTGCGCCGTCAGCGGCGCCATCGGAATATCGAGAACGTTGATATTGGCCTTGCGGATGAGGTAGAGAAGCAGGTCAAGCGGACCTTCGAAGGCATCGAGCATGACCGCCATGGCATCCGGCGGAATATAGAGGTCGAGTGGCATCTGCACCATGGGCTCGCCATAGATACGAGCCAGGGGCGAGAGGGCGCCATCCGCGCCGGTTGACACCGGAACGGGCTCCGCCATAGTCGCTGCACCCGGATCGCTCGAACTCACCACCTCTCCTCTATCTGCTGATCATCGGGTATAACTCAAACCCATCGAAGCTCGCACATCTCGCATGGTCTCACGAGCCAACGTACTGGCCTTGGCATTGCCCTCGGCGATGATCTCGCGCACGAGTTGTGGATTATCAAGGTACTTCTGCGCGCGTTCGCGCATCGGTGCCTGTTCCTTGAGGATGCCATCAATCACCGGCTGCTTGCATTCGATGCAGCCGATGCCTGCGCTGCGACACCCATTCTGCACCCAGTCCTTGCACGCGGTGTCCGAATACACCTGGTGCAGCTGCCACACCGGGCAGCGCTCGGGATCACCCGGATCGGTGCGGCGCACGCGATTGGTGTCGGTTGGCATGCGCTTGATCTTCTGCGTCACAGAAGCTTCGTCCTCACGCAGCGTAATGGTGTTGTTATACGACTTAGACATTTTTTGCCCGTCGAGGCCCGGCATCTTCGAGGCTTCGGTGAGCAGGTAGCCCGGCTCGACGAGAATCATCTTGCCGGTGCCTTCCAGATGACCGAGCAGACGTTCACGATCAGCTGCAGAAAGACTCTGCGCAGCCGCAACAAGCTCCTTGCCGCGCGCGACGGCATCGGCATTGCCATCCTGCTGGTAGGCTTTGCGCAACTCCTCGAAGAAGCGCGCGTTTTTACTACCCAGTTTCTTGACCGCCTCTTTCGCCTTTTCTTCAAAACCCGGTTCGCGTCCGTACATGTGATTGAAGCGGCGCGCCAATTCCCGCGTGATTTCAACGTGAGGAATCTGGTCCTCGCCGACCGGCACCTTGTCGGCACGGTAGATGAGGATATCGGCGCTCATCAGGAGCGGATAACCGAGAAAGCCATAGGTCGACAAATCCTTGTTCGACATCTTCTCCTGCTGATCCTTGTAAGTCGGCACACGCTCTAGCCAGCCGAGCGGCGTCATCATCGACAACAGAAGGTGCAGTTCTGCATGTTCGGGCACCTGTGACTGGATGAACAGTGTCGCCTTATCCGGGTCAACGCCGGCCGCCAGCCAATCGACCACCATATCCCACGCCGACTCGGCGATGCCGTGCGGATCGTCGTACTGGGTAGTCAGGGCATGCCAGTCGGCAACAAAAAACAGACAGGGATACTCGTGCTGCAGTTTGACCCAGTTCTTCAGCACGCCGTGGTAGTGGCCAAGGTGAAGACTGCCGGTAGGGCGCATACCCGATAGGACTCGTTCAGCGAACATGATTGAAGACTCAGAAGAAGATAAAAATGATCATTTTTTTGAGCGTAGCGACGAATGGCCGCATGATGTCGCTCAAAAGGCCGGTAAAAAGGAGGACCAGAAGAATCGCAAAGCCCCAGCGCTCGAGTTGAGCAAAACGAACCGCCAAGGGGTATGGCAAAAGGCTTACGGCAATACGCCCCCCGTCCAGCGGAGGCAGTGGCAGCAAGTTGAGCACCATTAAGCCGATATTGACACTGATTCCAATGCGCGCCATCTCGGCAAGTGCCAGACTGTACTCATGAAACGGCATCAAGGTTACGAGTTTAAAAACCAGCGCCCAAAGCAGCGCCATCGCCAAATTAGCCGCCGGGCCGGCACCCGCCACCCACAGCATGTCGCGCTTGGGGTTGCGGAGGCGGCCAAAGTTCACCGGCACCGGCTTGGCCCAGCCAAAGATGAACACACTGTCGAGAGCCACATAACTCGTAAAAACGATGATTGCCGGCACAAGCAAGGTCCCCACCGGGTCGATGTGGCGCAAGGGATTGGCACTGATCCGCCCGAGCATCCAGGCAGTCGGGTCACCAAAAAGGCGGGCGACGTAACCATGTGCCGCTTCGTGCAAGGTGATCGCAAAGATGATCGGCAAGGCCGAGATCGCCAGGCTCTGAATGAACGCGGAGATATCCATGCTCAACTCAATCGAAGGCAAATGGCGCGAGATCGCCACGCCCGGAACGGACCAGCGTTGGCGGCATTTCGGTCAGGTCGACGACCGTTGTTGGCTCAGTCCCGCAAAATCCGCCATCCAGAATTAGCTCAAGGTGATCATCCAGCCGATCCTGAATTTCCCAGCCCTCGGTGAGCGGGGCGTCATCACCCGGCAAATGGAGTGTTGATGTCAGCACCGGACCTTCGAGTTCGGCAAGCAGCATCTGGGCGATAGCATGGTCGGGAACCCGCAGGCCGATTGTTTTCCGCTTGGGATGGAGGACGCGACGTGGCAATTCCTTGGTCCCTTCGAGGATGAACGTATAACTGCCGGGCGTTGTGGCTTTAAGTAACCGATACTGGGCATTGTCGACTCGCGCGAACTTGGCGATTTCCGACAGGTCGCGACACATCAAGGTCAGGTGGTGCCTCTCATCGACGCCACGAATCTGCCGGATGCGTTCAACAGCTTCCTTGTCACCCAAAGCACAGGCCAGGGCGTAGCAAGAATCCGTCGGCAATGCGATCACACCGCCCTCACGCAAAACCGTCGCTGCCTGCGAAAGAAAACGCGGCTGTGGATCCTCGTGATGCACCGTAAGGTAACGCGCCATAATTCAGAACGCCTCCCAGATCGGCACAAGTCCGGCAGGCAAAGAAGCAACACGCCCTAGGTCGACGTAGCTCTCGCCGGAACCGTGAAAGTCCGAGCCGCAGGATGCGAGAAAACCGTACTCGCGCGCCAGTCGTCCGTAGAGGCTGACGTTATCTGCCGAATGACTGCCCGACACCACCTCGATGCCTTGCCCACCAAGCATTTTGAATTCGTCGAGCATCTGGCGCATTTCATTGCGCGACAGTTTGTAGCGCCCGGGATGAGCCACTGCAGCAACACCGCCAGCCGAACGTATCCAGCCAACCGCATCGGCAAGGGACACCCATTGATGCTCAACATAACCAGGCTTGCCTGGGACGATATAACTGTCGAAGACGCTGCGTACGTCCTTGCACACGCCGATCTCAACAAGATAACGCGCGAAGTGTGCGCGACTCACCAGCGTCGGATTTTCGGCATAGCGCAATGCGCCAGCAAACGCCCCCTCGATGCCTGCCACAGCGAGTGCTTCCCCCATGCGTCTGGCGCGATCAATACGCCCGGAACGGATGCCAGCCAACCCGGCATTAAGTACTTCACTGGCGGCATCGAAGGCATAGCCCAGGATATGAACCTGTAACCCGCCCCATTCGATGGAGATTTCGACACCGTTCACGAACTGTTTGCCGCTGGCCTCAACCACGGAACGCGCATCGCCCAGACCATCAATATTGTCGTGATCGGTCAGAGCCAGGAGTTCAACGCCGTTGGAAAGAGCGCGGCGCGCTAGATCACTCGGCGGCAAAAGTCCGTCAGAGGCAGTGGAATGGCAGTGCAGGTCGACAATAGGCACGATGGGGCAACATGGATCACACGTAAACAAGCTTGGAATAATAACATACCGCCTTCACCGACCTGCCATGCAGCATAACGCCTGAGCCGAAGCCATCAGGCGAGATCGGGGACAAGCGCCAGCAGATGCCCGGCCCAAGCCGGACGGATAAATAACCAACAACATGAGCAAAGCACCAGGAAAGCGACACGCATTGCAAAGAACTGGCACGGCCCCAATCGCGCACACACGCCAAAGCGGCAAGTTGGACTGCACAAACTATTATTTACGCTTGGCTAGGCAGACTTTTCTGGCACTCACCACATGAAGAGTGGTCTTATGCTGATCAAACGCGGTTCCAGCACCGCCTGAATTGCCATGCTGCATCGGCATCCTTTATCCTCTTCCCTTTGCCACCTACTCTCCCGACGCGATGAGCATCATCCTGAAGACACCCGAAGAAATCGAAAAAATGCGTATCGCTGGCCGCCTTGCCGGCGAGGTGCTCGATTACATCACTCCTTTCGTAAAGCCCGGCGTAACGACAGGCGAGCTGGACAAGCTCTGCCACGACTACATGGTCAACGAACAGGGGTGCATTCCGGCCCCGCTCAATTACAGCCCGTCTGGCTACAAACCCTATCCAAAATCGATCTGCACCTCGGTCAACCACCAGGTGTGCCATGGCATCCCAGGCGACAAGCAATTAAAAAGCGGCGACATCGTCAATCTTGACATCACCACCATCAAGGATGGCTATCACGGCGACACCAGCCGGATGTTCCTCGTGGGCGACGCGTCGATCCAGGCCAAGCGCTTGTGCGAGATCACCTTTGAATGCCTGTGGCTCGGAATCGCCCAAGTGCGCCCTGGCGCCCGTCTGGGTGACATCGGCCACGCCATCCAGCAGCACGCGGAAAAATCCGGGTATTCGGTCGTACGCGAATTTTGCGGGCACGGAATCGGCGCACGTTTCCACGAAGAACCACAGGTCGTTCATTACGGCAAGCCTGGTACAGGCATTGAACTCCTCCCCAACATGATTTTTACCATCGAGCCGATGATCAACGCAGGGAAGGCGGCCATCCGTGAACTGTCAGACGGGTGGACGATTGTCACCAAAGATCGCAGTCTCTCAGCGCAATGGGAGCACACGATACTCGTTACCGAAACCGGATTCGAGGTACTTACTGCTTCGGCGGGTAGCCGACCTGCGCCCAACGGGCCGGCCATCCCGGCATGAGCGAACGACTGCCACTGCGCGAACTGATTGCGCGACACAAGAGCCATCTCCAAGAGGGTCAGAGAGCGCTTGCCTCACGCTTCGAACAGGATGGCGATGTCATTACAGCCCTTTCATCTCGCTCAGCGCTGATCGATGACATCCTGCGCAACCTGCTGGTTGATCTACAACTGCAGGACAAGATAACGCTGTGTGCAGTCGGCGGTTATGGACGGGGAGAACTGTGGCCGGGATCGGACATCGATCTCCTTGTTCTGTTGCCGAACGAGCCGGATAGTGAATTGAGTGCCTGCCTTGAGCAGTTGGTCAGTTTGTTCTGGGATATTGGACTGGAAATCGGGCACAGCGTCCGCACCGTTGATCAATGCATCGAAGAGTCCGCAAATGACCTGACGGTTCAAACCGCCCTGGTCGAAGCCCGCCACCTGGCCGGCGACCCTTGGCTTTTTGACAAAATGCGCAGCGCTTTCATGTCCAGGCTAGACCCCCGGGCTTTTTATCACGCCAAACGCATCGAACAGGATGAGCGCTACCTTCGTTACCAGGAGTCCCCCTACAGTCTGGAGCCCAATTGCAAGGAAAGTCCCGGTGGACTTCGGGATCTGCAGTGCATCCTGTGGATCGCCCAGGCATCAGGCTATGGATCCAGCTGGGACGATTTGCACTTACACGGCTTCATCACCCAGCGTGAGGCGCAAGGACTCGCACGCCGCGAACTTTTTCTGAAACGTTTGCGCATGCACTTGCATTTGCAGGTCGGACGCCGCGAAGACCGTGTCCTCTTCGACTATCAGACGGCCCTCGCCGATAAATTCGGCTTTACTGCAACGCCCGATCGCCGGGCCAGTGAACAGTTGATGCAGGAGTACTACCGAATCGCCAAGGCGATCATGCAGCTCAATACCATTTTGCTGCAGAACCTTGGCGCGGCGATTTTTCCTGCCCCTGATTTCCCACCCGAACCGATCTCGGCACGCTTCCAGAACAGCCACCAGCTACTCGATGTTGTCGATGAAAACGTCTTCAATGAGACGCCTCAGGCCATCTTCGAAGCCTTCTTGTTGATGCAATCCCACCAGGCGCTCAAAGGGATGACGGCAAGGACAATTCGTGCGCTCTGGCGGGCACGCTCTCTGGTCGATGACAGTTTTCGCGCCGACCCGGTGAACAAAGCCAATTTCATTCGCCTGTTCAAGGCCCCGCGTGGTGTTCTGCACGAAATGCGGCGCATGAACCAGTTTGAAATTCTTGGTAATTACCTGCCGAAATTCGGCGCCATCGTGGGTCAGATGCAGCACGATCTGTTTCACATCTATACCGTTGATCAGCATATCCTGCGCGTTCTCCGTAACCTGCGCCGCTTCTCTGAAACCGAGTTTAGCCACGAGTACCCGTTTTGCAGCCAGCTAATCTGCTATTTCGAGAAGCCCTGGGTACTCTACGTAGCAGCCCTCTTTCACGATATCGCCAAGGGACGAGGTGGCAGCCATTCCGAACTCGGCGCAGTCGACGCACAAGAATTCTGCAGAGAACACGATATCGCACCTGAAGATGCCGAACTGATTTCCTGGCTGGTTCTGCATCATTTGACGATGTCTACGGTCGCCCAGAAAAAAGACATTTCAGACCCCGACGTGATCGCAGCATTTGCTGCCACAGTCGGCGACGAGCGTCATCTGGCTGCGCTCTACCTACTAACCGTCGCCGACATCCGGGCAACCAGTCCGAAAGTTTGGAATGGCTGGAAGGGCCAGCTACTCGAAAGCCTCTATCATCAAACAAGGCGCTTATTGAGTTCGGGTGGAGAGATGCCAAAACGCCAAGGCATCATTCAGGAGCATCAGGAAGAAGCAATGCGCCTTTTGCGTTACCACGCCATCCCTGACAACGCACAAGACCTCCTGTGGCGAGAACTCGATACCGCATATTTCGTCCGCCATTCTTCAGAGGAGATCGCCTGGCACGCCCGAGCCTTGCACTATCGCACCGCCCCCGACAATCCGGTCGTCAAGGCACGCCTCAACCGCAATGGTGAGGGAATCGAGGTAATGGTTTACACCCTCGACCAACGCGACCTGTTCGCCCGTCTGGCAGGGTTCTTCAGCCGGGCCGGCTATACCATCATGGATGCCAAGATCCATACCACCCGGCATGGCTACGCTCTCGACAGCTTCATGCTGCTCGACCTGAGTGGGCGGGACAGTGATCGCGACATGATCAGTTACATTGAGCACGAACTGACCGAACGACTGGTGCGCCAGGGCGAGCCGGAAGCCCCCGCAACCGGCAGACTCTCACGCCAGGTTAAGCATTTCCCGATCCAGCCCCAGGTTACGATCCAGCCGGATGAAAGGGATCAGAACTATGTGCTGTCGGTCAGCGCAGCCGACCGGCCTGGTTTGCTGTACACCGTTGCTATGACACTTGCTGCCCATGGCGCGAACCTGCAAACAGCAAAAATCGCAACACTCGGAGAGCGAGTCGAAGACACTTTCCTGATCAGCGGGGGCGACCTGCACGACAGCACCCGTCGTATTCGCCTCGAAACAGAACTGATTGAACGCTTGCAGTGCTGAGAGCCGAGGCCGGGCAAACACAGGTAACTCGCTGAGTGCCCACACTTGCCCATCGGGCAAATAATTGGTTCTCAGTCAGCCGACGGCAGATTATCCAGCTGCGAGGGGAAGAGGACGTCAGTAAAACCAAACTGGCGCATATTGCGCACCCGCATCGGGAAAAGAATGCCATCAAGATGATCGCATTCATGCTGCACGACGCGCGCATGAAATCCTTCAACTGTCCGCTCGAAGCGCCGACCTGACACATCGAACCCGGCATAGTGCAAGCGCTGCCAGCGTGGCACAAGTCCACGCAGACCTGGAACCGAGAGGCAGCCCTCCCACCCCTCTTCTTCCTGCTCACCGAGCGGTGTCAATTCCGGATTGATCAATACGGTATAAGGAATATCTAAGGACTCGGGATAGCGGGGCGTAGGCTTCCCGCCGAAGATAACAACCCGCAGATCGACGCCAATCTGCGGTGCAGCTATCCCTGCGCCGTCCAGATGATGCATCGTTGCCTCTAGATCGTCGACCAGGGCATACAGTTCCTCGCATGCAAACTTCTCGACAGGACGCGCCGGAGCCAACAGGCGCGGGTCGCCCATCTTAAGAACAGAACGTATCGCCACAGCCGGAGAGATGCTCGATGAGATTGCGAACCTGTTGCATCGACTCGCCAAGGACGTCCTGGATGGCGTCAAAACTGATCCCGTGCTGGCTGTCACCACGACCTGCGGCATAGTTGGCCACGACACTGACTGCCGCATAAGGCACACCAATTTCGCGTGCCAATACAGCTTCCGGCATTCCGGTCATGCCAACGATATCAGCCCCATCGCGTTCAAGGCGGTTGATCTCGGCTGCTGTTTCAAGCCTCGGCCCCTGGGTGGTGGCATAAACTCCGCCGTCCCCGATGGGGATACCTAGTGCCGCCCCCGCCGACAACAAGTGCTTGCGCAAGCCTTGATCATACGGCTCGGTGAAATCGACATGAGTCACCTGACAGTGATCGCCTTCATGGAAAGTGCTTTTGCGTCCCCAGGTGTAGTCAATGATCTGATCCGGCACGAGCAGATCCCCTGGCTTGAGGTCAGCCCGAATGCTTCCCACCGAGGCAACGGAGACAATGGCCTTGGCCCCGATTTTTGCCAAGGCCCAGATGTTGGCACGGTAATTCACCTCATGTGGTGGGATGGTATGACCATAGCCATGCCGCGCAAGAAACGCCACAGGACGGCCGCACAACTCGCCAAAGGTTACCGCTCCCGAGGGATCGCCATACGGAGTCCGCAATACTTCGCGATGCGTCACGCGAAGATTTGCCAACTGAGTCAATCCGGTGCCACCGATCACTGCCAGCATGTCACTTCCCAACGGTAATATCAAAGGAGAATCAATCACCAAGCGTGACTAAACACACTACTATTGTGCACGCAGCCTTATTCCTTCATGGCATAGATTGCCGGCAGATTACGCCAGTTGCCTCGCACATCCATGCCGTAGCCGAAGACAAAACGGTCCGGCACGGTCAGCGCCACGAAATCGGCCTTGATCGGTTTGGTTTTCCCGTTCAATTTATCCGTCGCCACTGCCGTATAACACGCCTTCGCACCGAGTTGTTTCATCCTCTCGACGATTGCTGCCAAGGTCACTCCTTCGTCGAGGATGTCATCAAGAATCAGGACCGTACGATCCTTGACCGACGTCCATGGCGCCGATCGCCAGGACAGCGCACCACCTGACGTTTCCTGCCCGTAGCGGGTCACGTGCATATAGTCGAACTCAAGAGGGAAATTCAATTGCGTCATCAACTGCCCGGCAAAAGGCACGCCACCGCTCATTACACACAACAAAAGCGGATTGGTGTCTCCCAGTTTTTCGGTGATTTCGCTCGCCACACGGCTTACTGCAGCCGCCACCACCTCGGCAGAATGAATCACTTCCGCGCCTGCCAGGAGATCCTTGGCCTCTTTGATATCCATCATGCTTCTTCCAGAGTTTTCAGATAGTTGTTGAAAGCGCTCCCCACTTCCGGGTGGCGCCGTCCGAATTCGACCATGGCTTGCAGATAACCCAGCTTGCTACCGCAGTCATAACGCGTTCCATGATAGCGATACGCCAGCACCCGCTCCTCGGCAAGCAGCGAGGCGATGGCATCGGTCAGCTGGATCTCCCCTCCCGAGCCGGGAGTTACTCGTTCGAGATGGTAAAAAATGCGTGGACTGAGAATATATCTTCCGACCACGGCCAGGGTAGAAGGCGCCTTATCAGGCGAAGGTTTTTCGACGATACGATCGATCCTCTCCAACTGATCGTCAAGCGCCGTGCTCCCGACAATGCCATAGCTCGCGGTATCCGCCAGCGGAACGTTCATTCCAGCCAGCAAGGAGCAACCCTCGCGCTGATAGACTGCGGTCATCTGCTGCATCACCGGCGGTTGTCCATCGAGCAAATCGTCGGCAAGCAACACGGCAAAAGGCTCTTCCCCGATCGCTGGCTGCGCGCAAAGAACAGCATGCCCTAGCCCGAGCGCTTCCGACTGGCGAATATAGATGCACTTGACCGACTTGGGCAGGAGATTGCGTACTTCTTCCAGCAGCGCCGTTTTATTCTTGAGCGCCAACTCATTTTCGAGTTCGTAGGCCTTGTCGAAATGATCCTCGATCGACCGCTTGGTTCTCCCAGTGATAAAGATCATCTCATCGATCCCCGCCGCGACAGCCTCCTCGACCGCATATTGGATCAGTGGCTTGTCAACGATCGGCATCATTTCTTTCGGGCTGGCCTTGGTCGCCGGCAAGAAACGGGTCCCGAGACCGGCAACCGGAAAAACGGCTTTTCTGACCTTACGCATCCTGAAGGCCCCCTGCGGCGGACGATAACAAAGACCGTAATTGTGCCTCATCGATGACGTTTACCGCCAGTTCTTGCGCTTTAAGGAGCTTTGACCCAGCCTCGCTCCCGGCCACCAGATAATCGGTTTTGCGCGATACGGATCCGCTCACTTTGCCGCCCGCCGCCTCGATCAGAGACTTGGCCTCGTCACGTGTGAGGCTGGGCAAGGTTCCGGTCAACACGAGAGTTTTTCCGGTCAAAGGACCGATCGACGCAGCGAGTCCATCGTTTTCAGGAAACGTGATCCCGGCAGCGCGCAACTGTTCGATCACCTCTAAGTTGTGAGGCTCTGCCAAAAACTCGAGAATGCTTTTTGCAACGATCGGACCGACATCCGGCACCTTGATCAGCATGGATTCATCGGCTGCCAGCAATGCATCCAGTGAGCCAAAGTGGCGTGCCAGATCGCGAGCGGTCGTTTCCCCGACATTGCGAATGCCCAGTGCAAAAATGAAGCGCCCCAGGCTTGTATTTTTGCTACGCGCAATCGCTTCCAGCAGATTACCAGCGGATTTTTCGGCCATCCGTTCGAGGTTAACCAGTGCAAGCAAGCCTAAACGGTACAAATCCGCAGGGGTTCGGACAATGTCCGCGTCAACCAACTGCTCTACGACTTTCTCGCCCAGCCCTTCGATGTCCATCGCCCGGCGCGAGGCGAAATGCAGCAAAGCCTGCTTGCGTTGCGCCGGACAGAAAAGACCGCCGCTACAGCGCGCGACCGCCTCCTCGGCAGCGCGCACGACGTGCGATCCACACACCGGACAGGCTATTGGGAGAGCAAACTCGGGCGCGAGAATCTGGCGGCGCTCGGGCAGTATACGCACCACCTCGGGAATCACGTCGCCCGCCCGGCGAACCACCACGGTGTCACCAACCCGCACATCCTTACGGCGCACTTCGTCCTCGTTGTGCAGCGTGGCATTGGTGACCGTGACCCCGCCCACGAACACCGGCGACAGACGGGCGACAGGCGTCAGCGCACCGGTACGGCCGACCTGGACATCGATCCCGAGGACTTCGGTACATGCTTCTTCAGCCGGATATTTATGCGCGACAGCCCACCGCGGTTCGCGTGAGACATACCCCAGCTCGGACTGCAATTGGAGTCGATTGACCTTGTAGACCACTCCATCGATATCAAAGGGGAGATCACCGCGTTGCCGGCCGATTCTGGCATGAAAGTCGGCCAGCGCTTGCGGCCCATGCAACACAGCCCTTTCGGCGCAGACAGGCAAACCGAAGGCCGCCAGCGCATCAAGTACACCGGAATGGGTTTCGGGGAGTGGCCACCCTTGGCACTCACCTAGACCATAGGCGAAGAAGGACAGTGGGCGCGAAGCAGCCACGCGCGAATCAAGCTGCCGAATGCTCCCGGCCGCTCCATTGCGCGGATTGACCAGGGTTTTTTCTCCTTGCTGCTCGGCGCGCGCATTGTATCGCTCGAAATCTGCACGGCGCATGTAAATCTCGCCACGCACCTCAAGAACGGCAGGCGGGGCTGAAGCAGACAAACGAAGGGGGATTGCCCCGACCGTCCGTACGTTTTCAGTGACATCCTCACCGTTCTCTCCGTCACCACGGGTCGCCGCACGGACCAGGACACCGTTTTCATAGCGCAGGCTGATAGCCAACCCGTCAAATTTCAGTTCTGCATTGTATTCAATCGGTGGCGCCGCATCAGTGAGCCCCAGTTCGCGCCGGATGCGCGCATCAAAGGCAAAAGCCCCGCTTGCCTGATTATCCGTCTCGGTACGGATGGACAACATTGGAACAGCATGTCGTACGGCGGCAAAGGCCGACAGAACGGCTCCGCCGACACGCTGGGTAGGCGAATCAGCGGTTCGCAGCTCGGGATGCTCGGTTTCGAGTGCCTGCAACTCACGGAACAGGCGATCGTATTCCGCATCCGGAACCAGAGGTGCGTCAAGTACGTAGTAGTGGTGATCGTAGCGGGCGATGACCTCACGCAGCTGATTTGCGTACTGCGCCAAACTCATGTTGTCTGCTCCGCTCACGAAAATAGGCGCCTCGTCACGGCAGAACCTGCTGGTAAGCGGCGCGAGGCCAGCATTGCCTGATACTGCACAAGCTGTTTTCGGATCGGCTCCAATGCACTCTCCGAAAGCGGGCGGCGGTTATCATCCACGACGACACCGCGCAAAACATCGGAAAAACGTTTGGCGAGATCCACCATCTGGTTAAAAACCCGCTCTCCGTGTGGCACACATGGCACATCGAAGAGGAAAGTCAGTCCATGTGTGCTGAGGGTTCTCATCGTTTCCGGCGCAAACGGCTGCGCCTCCTGATTGATCAGAACGTAGAGCACATTGCCATCGTCATCTCTGCGGACAAAGCGCCCTTCGACATCCATCATCATGCCGGCTGCCTCGGCCAGGGCTCGTAACTTGGT
The DNA here is from genome assembly GCA_964531885.1 of uncultured Propionivibrio sp. GTDB lineage: Bacteria > Pseudomonadota > Gammaproteobacteria > Burkholderiales > Rhodocyclaceae > Propionivibrio. The sequence goes on along the minus strand of CAZHFS010000003.1, from coordinate 6,009 downwards.
TCCGGGGAAAGTCTGGGCCTGGCTAACGACATTAATGCCGATCTGAATATCCACTCCCGCACAGAACGCATCAAGTTCAGCGGCCGACGATAACGCCTCGGAACGCGGTGGCAACTCGATGATGGCCAGTGTGGCATCTGCCAGATCCTGCATGGCCATGTGAAAAACCGATAGTTCTGCTTCGCTGACCGGACCTTGTCGGTCGACAAGTTGCAAGCCAATGCGGAAACGACGGTATTCCCCACCCATTTCGCCATCGATGGTTTCCCACTCGTGATTCTGCTCGTTGTAGCCCACACGCAGAACACCTTTGCGCAGACGTGCCATGGCCGCAGCCGGCACCTCGATAATCATTTGCGCACTCACCGGCTCAACGGTCTCAAAGGAAGCCACGTAATCGATCAAAGGCGTTAGAAGCATCTGCCCTCCTCCTTCGCGACGGGCATCGGGCCGGGGTTCCACCGTCGGAGGGGTAAGCGAAGGAGTAACCGCGGGGGCAATCGACACAGCGTTTGCGGGCTGCGAGGAAGCAACTACGCCAGCTTGCGTTTCCAACCCATCAACACGTGAAGGATGGATTGGCGTCATGGCCGAGGGCGTATTCATGACATCAACCGCAGCTTGGTGCAAAAACGAAGGCAAAGGCTCCACCGCAGTATCAGACGAATCGATCACAGCCGTGTCAGCATCTTTCGGGCTGCCAGCCTCCATGCATGAATCTGACGCGAACCTGGCAGAATCGTCAGGCAAATGCGCGGACACTGCAATCGCCGGTTCGCGACGCATTTCAACTGTGGTTGAAGCGTCGGCCAAGGCAGGCTCAATACGCGGCTCATCATAAGTCGGCGCGCCAAGCGCGGTTGCAGGCTCAATGGCAGACTCGATTGCCGGCGTTTTTTTGCGGCCGAAACCAAACCGACCGGACAACCGGGCAGCAAGCCCTGGCGGGGGGATATCAGCATCAGCAGACTGAGAGCCCCCCTTGGCGGTAATGGACGCAGTTGCGCCAAGGACAGGCTCGTCTTCAAACACAGGCGCACTCGTGGTCACGCGACGCGGCTCTTCAACAGGCTCGTCAAAAGGCAGGTCCCCATCACGCGGCTGCGTGGACTCTTCACGCGTACGATCAAGCAATACATCGGCACTCGGCGTGCCAAGCACCCGCTCCGCGAGTGCGCGGTGCTTGCGTTCCTGCCATTTGTTGTAGATCACCACGGCGCAAATGGCCGCAACGCCTAAACCGATCAGACCCAGTTGCAGTTCGGTCATCGAAAAATCCCTAAACAATCTGCTCGCGCATGCGCAAGGCTTCTTCCATATCAACCTCGACGATACGCGAAACGCCGGATTCCTGCATCGTCACCCCAACCAACTGCTGCGCCATTTCCATGGCAATCTTGTTGTGGCTGATGAAGAGGAATTGGGTTTTTGCCGACATACGCTGCACCATGGCGCAGAAACGCTCAGTGTTGGTATCGTCAAGCGGCGCATCCACTTCGTCAAGAAGACAGAAAGGCGCCGGGTTGAGTTGGAACATCGAAAAAACCAGGGCAATGGCGGTCAGCGCTTTCTCTCCACCCGAAAGCAGATGGATGGTTGAATTCTTTTTACCAGGCGGCTGAGCCATGACCTGTACACCGGCATCGAGAATCTCTTCGCCGGTCATGATCAGTCTGGCTTCACCACCGCCAAAGAGGATGGGGAACAACTCCCCGAAATTCCGGTTGACCGTATCGTAGGTCGTCTGCAGAAGTTCGCGCGTTTCACGGTCAATTCGGCGAATCGCGTTCTCCAGGGTTTCCATCGCCTCCGCCAGATCGGCTGACTGGGCATCGAGAAATCCTTTGCGTTCTCGCGCGGTCTCAAGCTCTTCAAGCGCCGCAAGATTGACTGCACCGAGAGCCTCAATTGCCCGCTGCAGGCCACCAATTGCGCTCTGCAATGCACCGGGTTTGGCACCTGGCAAATCGTTAATCAGTGAAGACTCGTCCGCACCTGCTTCAGCAAGCTGTGTCGCAAGCTGATCAAAATTCAGGGCGGCTGCCTGCTCTTTGAGCCGTAATTCACCGATGCGCTCGCGCAAGGGATCCAGCCCCTGCTCGATTTTCATGCGCTGTTCTTCAAAGCCTCGCAGACCGGACGTCGCAGCCTCCAGCGCATCACGTGCTGACGCAAGCGCCTGTTCACTCACCAGGCGTTGCTCGAGCGCTTCCTGCAGCTTGGGTTCAAGATCTTCCGCCTGCATGGCTTCTGCACTCTCGGTACAGCGCGCCAGTTCATCGACGATGCGCTCAATCTGCTTGCGTGCCAGATCCCTGTTGCGTACCACGTCGTCAATTTTTGTGCGGCATTCGCGCTGCGAAAACTGGGCATCGCGCAATTCACGCTCAACTTGGGTCAATTGCTCGCGCTCATCGCGCAGGGCACGGTCTGCCTGTTCAAAGCTCGCCTGTACGGCGTCGAATTCATGCTGCAGCAGCCGGATAGCCTCGCGTTGCTCTTCCACCGCCTGATCGGCCACCAGCAAGCGCTCGTTCTCTGCTTCCTCCTCCGCCTGCATTTCAGCAAGACTGGCATCGATTTGTGCCTGCCGCTCACGGAAACGTTCAAGCGCCTGAGCCAGTTTGAGTGTTTCGACCTGGATGCCATGAGCACGCTCTTGTAGATCGTCCAGATGCAGGCGGGCATCCTGCACCGCATCCTGAGCATCCTGCAACTGCTGCTCGATATCGGAAAGCCTTGCCTGCTCCTCGGCCACTCTGTCTTCGCGCAAGGCAATCAGGGCAGCGAGCTCGTCAATCTCGCGCTGACGTTCGAGCAAACCATGTTCTGCCGCATCCGGGGCAAACAAGGTCAAGCTCAGGCGATCAAGCAGATCGCCCTGCGGTGTTACACAAAGGGCTCCAGCAGGCAAAGTCTCTTGTTGGTGCAGCGCCGTCGCCAGGTCTGGCGCCGTGTTCACCCTGCCCAACCATTCTTCAAGCACTACAGAGAGACGAGGCTCGTCACAGCGCACGTGCGCGAGAAGCGGCTTATCAGGCCTCCAGGACTGCCCTGCCGACGCACCACTCTCTGGCGCAGGCAAGAGCAGCGACACTTTACTGCCGGGACGATTCCGGGCCCAGTCCGCTTCGAATTGGTCGGCGGGCAATGTTCCGATACGTTCGCGGAGAACCGCTTCGACCGCGTCCTCCCAGCCGGCATCAACATGCATTACCTTCCACAAGGGTTGGTGCCGGTCGAGCCCATGCCGATGCAGCCATTCGCCGAGTTTGCCCTCGCCCTGAACACGCTTTTGCAATTGCTCAAGCGCGGCTCGCCGAGCATTGGCCTCTGCGCGCTCCTTCTGAACCATTTGCAGCCCCGCCAGCACTTCGCGTCGTGCCTGCTCAAGACGTGGAATCGTCTGCTGCTGATCGCTGAGCGCATCCTGCGATTCGGCAATCCGTTCACGCAATTCAGCGAGTTCTTCCTGTTTGAAATCGTATTCGCTTTGATCCGGCTCGGGGAGAGAGGCCTTTTCCTGGGCCAGCCGATCGCGCCTGGCAGCGATGATCTGCAAGGAGCGCTGGGCATGACCACGATGCGTAAGCTCAACTTGCAGACGTTGATCCGCCTGAGCCATGGCCGAACGTTGCTGGCTCACCCCTTCTTGCGCGGCAAGTTGGCGCTCCTCGGCGATGGGCAACCGCTCTTGTTGAGCCGCAAGCCTCATTTCCCCTTGTTCGACCCGATCATCGGCAAGCGCTAGAAGCTCCGTCCAGCGCTCGTGCTCCTCTGCAAGCCGCTCAAGGTCTTGTTGCCAGAGCGAGTGATCGTTGTTGAGCTGTGCGAGCCGAGATTCGTACTCCTGCTGTGATTCACGTCGATGCCGGATCTCAGCCTCAAGACGAGTCACCTCGGCATTTGCTTCGAATAGTTTAGCCTGTGCGGAGTGCACCCCGTCACTACGCGTGAAATGGGCTTCGCGTGATGCTTCAATGCGGGCTTCGATCTCTCGTAACCCCGCATTTTGGGCCTCAAGGTCCACCACCGCACGATCAACATCCCGCAACAGACGCTCACGTTCGCTCTGTGCATCATTACGGCGAATCAGCCAGAGAAGATGCTGCTTGCGCGTCAGCTCGTCGTTGTATTCACGGTATTGCCGCGCGACAGCCGCCTGCGCCTCGAGGCGCTCCATCTGAGTACCAAGCTCGGCACGGATATCCTCAACGCGCGTGAGGTTGTCACGAGTATCGGCCAGCCGGTTTTCGGTTTCCTTGCGCCGCTCCTTGTATTTCGTGACTCCGGCCGCTTCCTCGAGAAAGACACGTAGTTCGTCGGGTTTGGCTTCGATGATGCGCGAAATCGTTCCCTGACCGATGATCGCGTATGCTCTTGGGCCAAGACCGGTGCCGAGAAACAGGTCAGTAATATCCTTGCGCCGAACCTGCTGATTGTTGATGTAATACTCTGACTGGCCATTGCGGGTCAGCACGCGCTTGACCGACAACTCGGTATATTGCGACCACTGACCTGCAATACGGCCCAGCGAATTATCAAAAACGAGTTCGACGGCAGCCCGGGATACGGGTTTGCGCCCCCCCGAACCGTTGAAGATGACGTCCTGCATCGACTCGCCGCGCAGCTCGGAGGCTTTGGATTCACCCAAAACCCAGCGCACGGCGTCCATCACGTTTGACTTGCCGCACCCGTTCGGACCGACGACGCCAACCAATTGCCCAGGCAACGATATTGTTGTTGGGTCAACAAAGGATTTGAATCCGGCCAGTTTGAGTTTTGTCAGACGCATGAAATAGAACGCAGCCAGTTGGCTGCGCAAACGTTGCCTCAGTTTATTCCGTTGAGCCTGATGCCATAATCGGCACGCTCTTCACAAGGAGCATATAATAACACCTTGCCCTTTAATTCGTTTTTTGCCTTCCATGAGTACGCAACCGAGTAAAACCCTGGTCACTTTTCCGAACCCGGCCGCACAGCGCGACTTCCATATTCACATGGAGGTTCCCGAGTTTACTTGCCTGTGCCCGGTCACCGGACAACCTGATTTCGCCACCATCATTCTTGACTACATTCCTGAAGCCAAGTGTGTCGAACTCAAGAGCCTCAAGCTCTATATGTGGTCGTTCCGTAATGAAGGCTGCTTTCACGAGGCTGTAACCAATCAAATTCTCGACGAACTGGTCGGTGAACTGCAACCTCGCTTCATGCGCGTCACTTCCAAATTCTTTGTACGTGGCGGCATCTTCACCAACGTCGTCGCCGAACATCGCGCGCCAGGATGGCAACCTGCTGAGCGCGTCGATCTAACCTTGTTCGACAGCCAATCCAACATCCGGGGGTAATAATCATGAGCGAGCATGCCTCACAGGAAGAATTCGTCATCAGCGACGAACAGCTTGACCGACTTGAACTCCTGCTCGAATCACCCGAACTCCCCGAGGCCATGCGCCTCGACGAATTGCAGGGCTACCTCTGCGCCGCACTGAGCGGACCACAACCTTTAATTGACGAGGTCTGGCTTGCCGACGTTCTGGGAGGAGAAGACGCCGTAAACTCACCGAACGGTCAGGAAGCCGCCGATCTTTTACGGAATTTCGCTAGCCGCCTTGAAGCCGGCCTTGCGGCCGGCGAACCGCCTATCCTCTACCTCTACGGGAAGGAGGAAGACGAGGACGGACCAAGCGACTACCAACCGTGGTGCCAAGCCTATCTGGCAGGGGTCGATGCCGCCGAGGAAGACTGGTTCGAATACCTTGGTGACGACGAAGAGAATCTCGACGAGGAAGCCGCTGACGAAATTGACTACCTCGACCAACGCCTGTTCCCCTTGATGGTTCTCACTGGCGAAGCAGAAGCTGCCGCCCGCGAGCATGGTGAGGAATGGCCTGAAGGCGAAGAGAGACAGGAGCTCCTCACCGACAGCGAAGAAGACTTGCCTCAGGCAGTCACCGATATTTACCGATTCTGGCTCGCCAAGCGCGGCACGGGAACGCAACGGCGCGA
>CAZHFS010000002.1:0-33322 GCA_964531885.1 uncultured Propionivibrio sp. | reverse complement strand
GACAGGGGTGCGGCACTGGCTAGAAAAAAGAGCAAAGCCTATGTCACTCGACTGCTTCGGGTGTGGCAGAAAGACGATCCTGGGGGAGCGTTGCGTCAGGCTATGACAGGATATGCCTGCTACGTTGTCAGAAGGACACGGAGGACTGCATTTATCGGAGCATTTCCGAAGTTTGAACGGATTGAGCCGGGACAACAGCAAACCTGATTGAGGCCGAGGGGCTGGCGCACCGCCACGCAAGGTCTGCGCGGCGGTGTCGGTTCTTTTTAGGCGCTGGCTAACGCCTGGTCGAGATCGGCAATGAGATCATCGATGTGTTCGATGCCGATCGACAAGCGAATCATGTCTTCCGAGACGCCGGCTTTGGCAAGTTCGGTGGGTGAGAGCTGGCGATGGGTGGTCGAAGCCGGGTGGCAGGCGAGCGATTTCGCATCCCCGATGTTGACCAGGCGGGTGAACAGTTTGAGTGCGTCCTGAAAGCGGCCTCCGGCGGCGAGACCGCCCTTAACCCCGAAGGTTAGAATGCCAGAAGCCTTGCCTTCCATGTATTTCTTGGCCAGGGCGTGATCGGCATGATCGGGCAGGCCAGCGTAATTGACCCACGAAACCTTGGGGTGGGACTTGAGGTGGCGGGCAATGGCTAGGGTGTTGTCACAAATCCGGTCCATGCGCAGGGCCAGCGTCTCCAGTCCTTGCAGGAAGAGGAAGACGTTGAACGGGGAGATTGCCGCACCCATATTGCGCAGCGGCACGACACGTGCGCGTCCGATGTAGGCTGCGGCCCCGAGCGCCTCGGTGTAAACGACGCCGTGATAGGAAACGTCTGGTTCATTGAGGCGCTTGAAGCGTGTCTTGTGTTCGGCCCAGGGGAATTTGCCACTGTCGACGATAATGCCGCCGATCGAATTGCCGTGTCCGCCAATGTATTTGGTCAGGGCGTGCACGACGATGTCGGCGCCGTGCTCGAAGGGCCGGCACAGGTAGGGCGAGGGGACGGTGTTGTCGACGATCAGTGGGACGCCGTGGCGGTGCGCGATGTCAGCCAGTTTTTCGATGTCGGTGACATTGCCGAGCGGATTTCCGACCGATTCGCAGAAGATGGCCTTGGTCTTGTCGTCGATCAGTGCGGCGAAGCTCGCTGGGTCTCGGTGGTCGGCGAAGCGCACGCCGATGCCGTACTGCGGCAGGGTGTGGGCGAAAAGATTGTAGGTTCCACCGTAGAGCGTTGCGGCGGAAACGATGTTGTCGCCAGCCTCGGCAATGGTCAGGATGGCGTCGGTGATTGCTGCCATGCCCGAAGCAAGCGCCAGTGCCCCGACACCGCCTTCCATCGCTGCGATGCGTTTTTCAAGCACATCCTGGGTTGGGTTCATGATCCGGGTGTAGATGTTGCCGGCAACCTTGAGGTCGAAGAGATCAGCGCCATGCTGCGTATTGTCGAATGAGTACGAAGTCGTCTGGTAGATCGGAACGGCGACCGCTTTGGTGGTCGCTTCCGGGCTGTAGCCGGCGTGCAGGGCGAGGGTTTCGAGTTTCATGGGGGCTCCCGGGCGGACGGTGGTTCAAGAAGAATTCGATGGTAACACCAGGTGGCATATCCGCAAGAACCGATAGTCATAAACAAATAACACGAGTTGATTCGCACGGGGGCTATGGTGCTTTACTGCCATCGCTGCTTTCTTGTAACTTTGGCTGGAGTGTCGGGTTTGCTCGGCAGCAGGGGGGGCTGCCTGCTTCAATGAATGCCGGCGGGTTCTAGGCGAGATCAGCCTTGTTTTTGGCAAAAAATGGGGACGCCGGTGTCTGGCCGGATGCGCGGGGCTAGAGGGGGGATTGCAAACTCAGAATGCAGTGCTCTTAAAGGGTTGAGGAAAAATCCCCTCGTGTGCATAGTCAAACGCCCCGGCTGGCGGGGCGTTTGATGTGTTGCCGGCGATTAAAGGATCAGGCAGCCAGGCGGTGCCTCGCGTGCGGGATCTGTCGCTGGCATTGTGACTCGACGAGATTGTTGGCCTCGGCACGCACGAAGTCCATGAAGGTACGCGTAACAGCTGAAATCTGCTTGCCGACCGGGTAGGCGATATGCCAGCTCAATTCGAGCGGGAAACCCTGGACGTCGAGAATGACAAGCTCTGACTCGTCGATTTCGTGGCCGGTGGTACGGCTCGAGAGGAAGGCAATGCCCAGGCCGGCCATCACGGCTTCCTTGATCGACTCGTTAGCCGAGAGTTCCATGCGTACTTTCGGGGTGAGGCCGGCGTGCGCAAAGAGGTCGTTGATGACCATCCGGGATCCCGAGCCCTGTTCGCGCATGAGGAAGGGCTCCTCGGCAATGCGCGCGAATGGAATGTTCTTTTCCTTGGCCAACGGGTGGTTGACGTGCGCGAAAAAGGCCATCGGATTGCGCAGGATGGGCTGCAGCACCAGGTTCTGATCCGTGGGCGGATGGGCAAAAATATACAGGTCGTCGAGATTCTCGGCCAGGCGATCAAGCATCCCGCGACGGTTGCAGACTTCGAGAGAAACTTCGATGGACTTGTGGCGATTCACGAAGGCAGCCAGAAGGTGCGGCGTGAAATATTTGCTGGTGGTGCCGACACACAAGCGCAAGTGGCCGGTGTTGAGGCCGCGCAGATCCTCGAGTTTGTTCTCCATGTCCTCGACCGTACGGAAGATCGAGAGGCAGGCTTCGTAGAGCAGGTGTCCTGCCTCGGTGCGATGGATCCGTTTGCCGATTTGTTCGAAAAGTGGCAGCCCGATGGTTTCGCTGAGTTTGCGAATCTGCGTCGATACCGTGGGCTGGGCCATATGCAGTTCTTCAGCAGCGCGGGTGAAGCTGCCGAGGCGCGCGCATGCTTCAAAGACGGCCAACTGCGGGAGGGATCCATGCTTGAGGTAGCGTTGGACGCGGGTTAAGGCCATACAAAATCTCCAAAAGAGTCGGTCTGTTCCATTCGCATCATTGCGAATGGTCTGGCTTCCGTATGCATGTTCAGAGAACACACATCCCCGCGGTACAAGTCCTTACTACGGATGGCACTTGCACCCGAGGCAAAGGTCTTGCCAGCACATTTGTGTGCCAACGCGGCCGGAGCTACGCTCGTCATGACGACCACGCTGCAACAGACTTCTCTGTCGAGGCTACTCCCCTTTGGAGTCTCGCCGGTGTTATCCGGCAAAAGGTTCTTTTTCAAGGATTGCACGCTTTTGGCATTCGTCCCAATAGAGAACGCGGCAATATTAACAGAAAAAGTTCCATTCGAAAATAGAATGGATGATCTGGGCAAAGAAAGATAAATTAGCTTCAGATATGACTTCCATACAAGTAAACGACTTTTGTTTGCATAGTGCTTTCAGCATACTCGGCAAGAGAGAAATTTCTCGGTGAAGGCGCAGGAATAACCATGGACTACCTTAGCTCTGAGTTTCTATCGGCATTGCTTGCCATCATCGTGATCGACCTGATGCTGGCCGGGGACAACGCAATCGTGATTGCTCTGGCAGCACGTAATGTGCCAAAGCACCTCCAGCGACGAGCCATTGTTTGGGGGATGTTCGGGGCGATCGGGGTGCGTATCGCGATGACTCTGATCGTGGTTTGGCTGCTCAAGATTCCTGGGTTGCTGGGGGCGGGGGGCGTACTGCTGGTCTGGATCGCCTACAAACTCCTTTTGCCGGATGAGCATGGGCAGGATAAAGCGCATATGACTGCCAGCAACAGTTTCTGGGGGGCTATGCGGACGATCGTGGTGGCAGACGCCATCATGGGGCTCGACAACGTCCTGGCCGTGGCAGGTGCCGCGCATGGCAGTTTTGTGCTGGTGGTTGTCGGTCTCCTGATCAGTATCCCGATTGTGATCTGGGGCAGTGGCCTGATCCTCAATTACGTGGAACGCTACCCTGTTATCGTCTATCTAGGCGCGGCTGTTCTGGCCTGGACCGCGGCGAAGATGATCGTCAGCGAACCTCTGCTTGCTGAATGGGTCAATCGTAATACGGTGGTGGTGCCGTTGGTCTATCTGGTGACAGTCCTTGGTGTCCTGTGGGCAGGTATGCGCAAGAACCATTTGCATCTTGAAGGGCGTATCAGCGTTCGTCTGGCCGAGTTGCTCAAGCAAGGTAAAACCGATGTTTCGATTCGCGGGGAGGGGAGCATGAAAACCGTTCTGATTCCAGTTGATGGTACGTCCAATGCCTTGTTCGCAGTACGACAAGCTGTTCGCGAATTCATGAGCGATGGAAAGCTGACAATCCATCTGATCAACGTCCAGCCTCTGTTTTCCCATTACATTGCCCGCTTTGCCAGTCGCAAGAATATGGCGGCTTGGCACGAGGAGCAGGCCAATAAGGCGTTGCGTTCGGCAAGGGCTCTCCTGGATCGGCACGCCATTCCTTACCAGGCGCACATTGAAGCCGGTCAGCGGGCTGATGTCATTGTTTCGGCCGCCAAGCGCCTCAAGTGTGATCTGATTATGATGAGTACGGCGCGCAAGAATTCGCTGACGCGCATGCTTGAATCCTCGGTTACGAATGAGGTTCTGGAAAAAACCAGCGTGCCGGTCGAGATCATCGCCGGGAGTTCTGTTTCGCGTCTTGAGCAAATTGGCCTGCCCGCCGGCATTGGTGCATTGGTCGCGACGCTGATGGCGATTGCCATCGATGCTTTTGATTAAGTGCAGGCGGTGGCTGGAGCGGCGTTACCTCAGATTTTGAATAAAAAAACCCCCATCCCGGCACCGGCGGGGATGGGGGTTTGTTTTGGCTGCAGCAGCTTATTCGGGGCGCATCTGCGGGAACAGAATGACGTCGCGAATGTTGGGTGAGTCGGTGAGCAGCATGACCAGACGGTCGATGCCAATACCGCAACCACCGGTCGGAGGAAGTCCGTACTCAAGGGCGCGGATGAAGTCAGCGTCGTAGTACATCGCTTCTTCGTCGCCAGCATCCTTGGCCTTGGCCTGGGCCATGAAACGTTCGGCTTGGACTTCGGGGTCGTTCAGTTCCGAGAAGCCGTTGGCGATTTCGCGGCCGACGATAAACAGTTCGAAGCGCTCGGTAATTTCGGGGTTGTCGTCGCTGGCGCGGGCCAGCGGGCTGATCTCCGTCGGGTAGTCGACAATGAAGGTCGGATCCCACAGGTCAGCTTCGACGGTTTCCTCGAACATCAAGAGTTGCAGGGTGCCGAGGCCCGTGTCGGCCTTGAGTTCTACCTTCATCGCGGTGAGCTTCTGGCGCAGCCAGTCGGCGTCGGTCAGCTGCTCGCGGGTGTAGTGCGGACGGTACTTGATGATGGCCTCGACCATCGTCAGGCGGTCAAAAGGCTTGGAAAGATCGAGCAGCCGGCCCTGGTACTCGAAGACTTCGGTGCCCAGCGCCTCGCGCGCCGCCTGGCGCAGGAGGCCTTCGGTGAAGTCCATCAGCTTGTGGTATTCCGAGTACGCCTCGTAGAACTCCATCATCGTGAACTCGGGGTTGTGCCGCGGACTCATCCCTTCGTTGCGGAAGTTCCGGTTCATCTCGAAGACCTTTTCGAAACCGCCGACCACCAGCTTCTTGAGATACAGCTCGGGCGCGATGCGCAGGTAGAGTTCCATGTCCAGCGCATTGTGGTGCGTCTTGAACGGACGCGCCGAGGCTCCACCGGGAATCGGGTGCATCATCGGCGTTTCGACTTCAAGGAAGCCGTGGCTGCACATGTAATTGCGGATCGATTGGATCATCCGGCTGCGCGCCATGAAAGTGAAGCGCGACTGCTCGTTCATGATCAGATCGAGGTGGCGCATCCGGTATTTCTGCTCCTGGTCGGTCAGGCCATGGAACTTCTCCGGCAACGGGCGCAGCGACTTGGAGAGCAGGCGGATTTCGTTGGCCTGCACAGTGAGTTCACCGGTCTTGGTGCGGAAGATCGGGCCGACGACGCCAACGATGTCACCGATGTCCCAGCGTTTGAAGGCGGTGTAGACGTCCTCGCCGACCTTGTCCTTGGCGACGTAGACCTGGATGCGGCCCGACATGTCGGAGATGGTGATGAAGGAGGCCTTGCCCATCACGCGCTTTAGCATGACACGGCCGGCAACTTTGACGTCAACTGGCGCGGCTTCGAGTTCCTCGCCGGTTTTTTCGGCGTAGGCTTCGGTGATCTTGGCCGCATAGTTCTCGCGTGAAAAATCGTTCGGGTAGGCTTCTCCGCTGGTTCGCCATTCGGCGAGTTTGGCGCGGCGCTCGGCGATGATGTGGTTCTCGTCCTGTTCTGCAGCCGGGGTGGGGGTCGTGTTTTCGGACATGGTTTGTCTCGTGGGATAAAGTGACGGGCGGCGGGCGGATCAGACGCCCTGTTTCAGGCTGGCTTCGATGAACTGGTCAAGGTCGCCGTCGAGCACGCTTTGCGTGTTGCCGATTTCAACGTTGGTACGCAGATCCTTGATGCGCGACTGGTCAAGGACGTAGGAGCGGATTTGGTGGCCCCAGCCGATGTCGGTTTTTGCGTCCTCTAGCTTTTGCTGCTCGGCCTGGCGCTTGCGCATCTCCGCTTCGTAAAGCCGGGATTTGAGCATGGCCATGGCTTCGGCACGGTTGCGGTGTTGCGAGCGGTCGTTCTGGCACTGTACGACGATGCCCGACGGGATGTGTGTGATCCGTACCGCCGAGTCGGTCTTGTTGATGTGCTGGCCGCCCGCACCCGAGGCGCGATAGGTGTCGACACGCAGATCGGCTGGATTGACCTCGATCTCGAAGGAGTCGTCGATTTCCGGATAGACGAAGATCGAGGCGAAGCTCGTGTGCCGACGGGCGTTGGAGTCGAACGGTGACTTGCGTACCAGACGGTGGATGCCGGTCTCCGAACGCAGCATGCCGAAGCAGTATTCGCCGGAGAGCTTGATGGTGGCGGTCTTGATCCCGGCCACGTCGCCTTCCGACTCTTCCAGCACTTCGACGCCGTAACCCTTGCGTTCGCCGTATTTCACGTACATGCGCAGCAGCATCGACGCCCAGTCCTGTGCTTCGGTCCCGCCAGCACCGGCCTGAATGTCGATGAAGCAGTTGAGCGGGTCGGCCGGATTGTTGAACATGCGGCGGAATTCGAGGCCGGAAATTTCCTTTTCAATGCCGTCGAGGTCGGCGGCAACCGCGAGTAGAGTGTCGTCGTCATTCTCCTCGCGGGCCATGGCGAAGAGCTCGTCGGCGTCCTTGAGCCCGTCCGCAACGCGGTCGAGCGTCAGCACGACGTTTTCGAGCGATTTCTTCTCCTTGGCCAATTCCTGCGCACGTTCTGCATTGTTCCAAACGTCCGGATCTTCCAGTTCGCGAGCAACAGCCTTTAACTGATCGTATTTCTGATCGTAGTCAAAGATACCTCCGGAGCTCGGCCCCGCGCTGTGCGAGGTCGGCAAGGCGGTTGCTGATGACGTTGAGTTGTTCTGCTTCCATGTTCGGTTCGGCCTGAATTATCAAACAGTCAATTATATACGCTTCGCGTCTGCGGCTTAAGCCGCCTCTCCGCCGAGGGCGAGCATCAGGTCGGTGATTAGCTCGGCGAGTTCGCCCGTCATCAATGTGAAGTCAAGGTCGAAGCGCTCGTCATCGTTCTCCGATTGACCTTCAGACTGTTCCTTCAAGATATCGAGAAAGACGAGACGCTTGATCTGCAGTTTGTCATTGAGGACGAAGGAAATCTTGTCGCGCCAGGTGAGTGCCAGGCGGGTGACCACCTTGCCTTGGGCGATGTGCTGACGCACTTCATCGCCTTCGAGCGTGTGCTTGGCATAGCGGACGACGGCGTTGTCCGGTGAGCGCAGTTCGAGATCCTGATCGATGCTGAAGCCGTGCGGCGCTTCGCCTGCGGCGACCCATGCGGTCATTGCCGAGAGGGCGGAGATCTGCGTTGCCGGTAGGCGTGCCCCGAAGCTGTCGATGCTTTTATGCAAGTGTTCAAGCAACTCATCCGCCTTGGCCGGCGCGCCGGCATCGACGGCCAGCCAACCGGCGGCAGGATCGATCCAGGCGAAGGTCGTACGACGCTGGACGAAGGCGCGCGGCATGAGCTCGATCTGGATGGATTCGCGCAGGTCGCGCATTTCCTTGCGGCCGACCCGGCGGCCTTCGGCTTCTTCGATCAGTTTTGCGCGGTCATTAGCAAATTGTTTGACAACCGAGGCCGGTAACAGGCGCTTTTCCACGCCGAGGGCGAGTAGCCACTGGCGATTGACGCTGTGAATCAAGGCGCCGCTCGGTGTCGGTGCAACCCAGCCGAGACTTTGTGGGTCGCAGGAACTGCACGGGGCCAGAACGAAACCGGAAAGCCCCTGTTCAAAACCAGTCAGGTCGGTCAGCGGCTTGTCCTTGGCGAGTCTGTAAAGTTGTAGATTCTTGAACCACATGCAGAGAATTCCGGAAAAATCAGCAATTATATCGGGCTGGAGCCGCTTGACTGCATCAAAATTGCACCAATATTGGATGTTGCGAAAGGGGATGGGTCTGGTCGAGTTGAATCCGGAGCGGTGACTGGGTCATAATATGCCTATGAACGATCCGCAAACCATCGACCCCCGTCGCCGTATTCGCGAGCTGTTGTCCATCCCGGATAGGGATCGCACAGATGCCGAGTGGGACGAACTCAACGAGCTTGAGATTCGCACCGCGCCGGGCAACCGCGTCAGCGGCAATCCCGATTACCATGGTCAAACCGACCGCGTTGGCAACAAACGGCAAGGGCAGCCAGGGCAGAGCCTAGGCAATAAAAAGCGCAAAGATAAACCGCATTCGTCCCATGCCCAGCAACAAGGTCAGCCTGGCGGGCAAGGTCAGAAAAATGCTGGTCCTCGGCCGCAAGAGCCACGGCCTGAGGGGAGTGCAGGCAATCGTCCTTCGAAGCGCCAGCATCGTCGCCATAAGCAACGCCAAGGTGGTGGGGGCGAAGGCGGTGGCGCTCCGGAAGGCGGTGCTCAGCCGGCGGGTGGGGGGAGCGAGTCAGCGCCTTCCGAATTCTAAGCCTAGCCGAAGACAAAGATCAAAAAGCCCGGATTTCCGGGCTTTTTTGTTGCTCGCATGTTGTGCCGCCGACCCGAGTTTATGGTGTCCTCTTGATGTTGAGCGGACCGTAACCTTGGCAGGTGGGCATCAGTTCAAGGTGGTTGATATTCACATGCGGGGGGAGGGTGGCGATCCAATAAGCCGTCGCGGCGATGTCGGCGGCGGTCAGCGGTGTCGTTCCGACATAGACCTTGCTTGCTGCCGCATCGTCACCGCGAAAACGTACGTTCGAAAACTCGGTGCCTCCACACAAGCCGGGGGCAAGATTGGTGGCCCGGACGCCTGTGCCGACCAGATCGGCGCGCAGATTGCGGGTGAACTGATCGACGAAGGCTTTGGTTGCCCCATAGACGTTGCCGCCGGGGTAGGGCGTTTCTCCTGCGATTGAACCCAGATTGATGACGAGCCCGGATTGACGCTCGACCATGCCCGGAAGAATGGCGCGGGTCATCGCGACGAGCCCTTTGACATTGGTTGCAATCATGGTTTCCCATTCGCTCAGCGAGCACTGCCATGCCGGCTCGGTTCCGAGAGCGAGCCCGGCGTTGTTGATCAGGACATCGATCTTGCGCCATTCAACAGGTAAGGCGTCGAGGGCGGCAGAAATCTCATTGTCACAGGTGACATCGAGAGTGATCGGCAGCAAGGATTCACCCAATTCATCTTTCAGGCTGGCAAGTCGTTCGCTGCGTCGTGCAGCCGCAATGACTCGGTGGCCGTTGCGAACAAAAATACGGGCCATTTCCTCGCCAAAGCCGGCGCTGGCTCCAGTAATCAGGACGATCATCGTGGGCTCCATCAAGTAGTGAGTCGTGTCGGTGGGTTGTATCTAACAGTCAGTAATAGTCAGTTCGATTCGTTTTCGGTGACCGGAGGCTTGAGCCAGAGGCATTGCCCCTTGGACTGCTTGTCGATGGAACCGAGCATTTCGGCGTGGGCTGCACATTCTGCATCGGATGCCAGGACGATGCTCAAAGCATGCTTGCTGAGCGCAACCCCGGTGACTGTCTCATTCGTTGTGTGGGTTGTTGCTGGATTCTCAAGCTCCATGATCAGGCTTTCCTGACCACGGGTCATTGAAACATAAACCTCTGCCAGGATTTCTGCGTCAAGCAGTGCTCCGTGCAGTACGCGGTGCGAATTATCGATGCCGTAACGTTCGCATAAAGCGTTGAGGTTGTTCTTTTTGCCCGGATACATCTCCTTCGCCATGCGGAGAGTGTCTTCAACCCCACGGCATACAGACTGCAATTTCGGCAGATCAAGCCGACCGAGCTCAGCGTTGAGGAATCCGACGTCGAACGGTGCGTTGTGAATGATCAGTTCGGCATCGCGGATGAAGTCCAGAAACTCCGCTGCAATTTCCTTGAAGCGGGGTTTGTCCTGCAGGAATTCGCTGCTGATGCCGTGAACCGCCTGAGCGCCAGCGTCGATTTCCCGGTCTGGGTTGAGATAATAGTGAAAGTGGCGGTTGGTGAGGCGGCGGTTAACCATCTCAACGCCACCGATTTCGATGACGCGATGCCCAAGCTTGTGCTCAAGGCCTGTGGTTTCGGTATCAAGAAATATCTGACGCATGGCGCTTAGGTGTTTGTCTTGAGTTCGTCGATGCCGCGGTTGGCCAGCCGGTCAACGCGTTCGTTTCCGGGGTTGCCCGCATGTCCTTTGACCCACACCCACTGGATGGTGTGCCGTGCGGCCAGTGAGTCGAGGATTTGCCAGAGATCGGCGTTCTTGACGGGTTTTTTGTCCGAGGTTTTCCAGCCGTTACGCTTCCAGTTATGAATCCAGGCACTGATCCCTTTTTGGACATACTGGGAATCGGTGTGGACAAGAACCTTGGCTGGGCGCTTGAGCGCTTCGAGGGCGCGGATGACGGCGGTCAACTCCATGCGGTTGTTGGTGGTGTCGGCTTCGCCTCCCCAGAGCTCTTTTTCGGCGCTGCCTGCCTGCAAGAAGGCGCCCCACCCACCGGGACCGGGGTTGCCGCGACAGGCGCCATCGGCATAAATGTGTACTTCGCAGGGGGTGTCCAAGTCGGCAGCTGTCGTTGAGGCTTGCGGGTCTTGCATCTTCAATTAGAGACTTTCTGTTTCTTTATTGGTTACTGCGCCCAAGGCCTTGGGACGCAATTTGGATTTTGGCCAGCGCGGCATGATCAGTCGCATTCCTTGTACCCGCTTGACGGCACGGATGAGATACACCCCGCCTGCAAAACTCCACCAGCGGTCTCCTGCCGCCTCCATGAATTGCAGGCGTTGAATCCAGCGTTCGTGGTCGCAGGGCGGCACATAGCAGCCGAAGTTGCCGCGGTCGACTTCAAAACTGAGTAATTTTAACCAGTCCTTCAGGCGAAGAACGGAAATGTATTGTCCATCTCCAGGAAAAGCGTGGCGGCGGGGGGGCAGGCGGCGCCGCAGGCCCCACAAGGAAATCGGGTTGAACCCGGTGATGACGAGCTGCCCGTCAGGGATCAAAATACGTTCGACTTCACGCAGAATCTGATGTGGATCGGCATGAAATTCAAGGGCATGCGGCAGCACCACCAGATCGATGCTGTTTGCGGCAAATGGCAATTCACGCAGGTCGCAAAGGACGTTCACATCCCCCCATTCGCCTGCCGACTGGCGGAGCGGGATACGATTGTTGGCGAGCAGATCGAATTGCGGCATGCCCAGTTGTAAGGCATGGTAGCCGAAGAGGTCAGCGACGACCGCAGCGATTTTTTCCTGCTCCCAGGTCATGACGTAGCGACCTTGCGGTGAGCTTAGCCAAGCGTCCAGACCGGCAATTGACTTTTGTTGCCGTTCTTCCAAAATCCCCCCATGTTCGAAATTATTCCGCTTCCAGCGTTCAAGGATAACTACATCTGGCTGCTACGCAAAGGGCAGTCAGCTGTGCTGGTTGATCCTGGCGAGGCGTCGCCCGCGCTCGATTATCTCAGGCAGGAAAGCTTGTCTCTCACCGCCATCCTGATTACCCACAAGCATGCCGACCATCAGGGGGGTATAAGCGAACTTCTTTCCGCCTGTATTGGGCCTGTGGCGGTCTATGGGCCGGAAAGTGAGTCTATCACAGGGATGACGCACCCCTTGCGTGGAGGGGAGGAGATCGAGCTGCCGGAACTCGATCGGTGTTTCAAGGTGCTCGCGGTTCCTGGACATACGCTCGGCCATCTGGCCTTTTACACCCTTGGCAGCCTTTTTTCCGGCGATACTTTGTTTGCCGGGGGATGCGGCCGACTGTTTGAAGGCTCGCCAGAGCAGATGCACGCATCGCTGCAAATGCTTGCCGGATTGCCGCCGCAAACACTGGTGTACTGCGCGCACGAATATACCGAGGGTAATTTGCGCTTTGCCCTGGCTGTCGAGCCGGGCAACCAGGCCTTACACCAGCGTTACGAGAACGTGCTTGCTCGGCGGGCGCAGGGTCTGTCAACCGTGCCCTCGACACTGGCCCTGGAACTGGAGACCAACCCCTTTTTACGGACCGACGTGCCAGAAGTGCGAATCGCGGCTCAGGCACGCGATCCGCATGTACTCGATGACGCTACGGCATTTGCCGCATTGCGTGCATGGAAAAACCAGTTTTAAAACTTTAGAGAGGGCGGCCGACGAGAGGCGGGTTAGAGCATGTCGTTGGGGTCGAGTGAAGCCATCTGGATTACCCGGTTACGGCCTGAGTTCTTGGCTTTGTAGAGGGCCATGTCGGCAGCACCGACGATATGATGTGGCTCGGTTTCTGGCATAGCGATGGCCGAGGCGACCCCGAAGCTCGCGGTGACCCGGCCGAATGGCGATTCTGGATGCGGGAGTGCCAGTTGCTCGACGGCAAGGCGCATTTGATCAGCGACAAACGTCGCGCCATTGAGCGATGTGCCAGGAAGAATCGCAACGAATTCTTCGCCGCCGTAACGCGCCAGCAGATCACCGCCACGATCCATGGCGCAAGTCAGGGTATGCGCAACCTGACGCAGGCATTCGTCGCCGCTCTGGTGACCAAAACGATCGTTGAACGGCTTAAAGTAATCGATGTCGCACATCAGGATGGCGATTTCTTCTCCGTTACGCATTGCACGCCGCCATTCGCGCAGCAGGATGTCGTCGAAATGCCGCCGGTTGGCGATACCGGTCAGTCCGTCAAGCGAACTTAGGCGGCGGAGTTCCTGGTTGGCGGCATCGAGTTTGCGGGTCAGGACGAGCAGGGATTGACGCATCTGGATGATGCGTTGCATGGCCCGGATTTTTGCTGCCAGAACGATTTCGCTGATGGGTTTGAGGAGGTAGTCATCCCCCCCCGCAGCGATGCCCATTTCAATATCGCGATCCTTGTTCAGTGAGCTCAGGAAAATGATCGGCGTCCAGTCCGTCGGTGCTTCGAGTTGTCGAATCTGGCGGGCGACCTCAAAGCCGTCGATGTCGGGCATGATGATGTCGAGCAAGACGAGATCGGGACGTTCCTGGACGAAGAGTTCGATCCCCTTGGCACCGGTATCGGCAGGAACGGGGGTAATGCCAATCTTCTGGATATACTTGCACAGCAGGTTCAGGCTGCTTTTGCTGTCCTCGATGACGAGTGTTTTCATTGCCTATCTGCCCCACAGAGTGATCGATTGTTGTCTATTCTAGCTTGTCAGTGTTGCTTCGTCCTGTCGCGTACGTGGGTTCGTGTTAAATTTGCCGCCATGTCATTTTTTTATGCCGCGGGGGAGTCATGATCGATAAAGCCAAATTGCTCGCGATCCTTCACTCGGCCAGAACCCGGATGTATTGCAGACGAGGGCTGATAACCCTGCTCATCATCGGCCTCCTGGGTTTTGTCGTCCTGCCGCCAATTGTCAAATCCGTCCTGCTCGACAAGCTTTCCATCGCCCTGCAAAGGCCGGTGAGTTTGCAAAGTGTTTCGATTAATCCTTACGCACTTTCGCTTACCCTTGAAGGCCTGAAAATTGGAGAGCGGGTGACTGAGGCCGATGGCGCTTCACCTGGCGTGAAATCCGAGGCCAAGTCATTTGTTGCCTTTGACCGCCTGTATCTCAACCTGGAATCGACGTCGCTCTTTCGAGGGGGCTTTGTCCTGGGTGAAATTCAGCTCATCAATCCACGCATCAGCTTGATCCGCTATGCGGAGCAACGATACAACTTCTCCGACTTGCTTGACGCGGCACTGTCCGCACCACCGAGCGAAGGTCCCTCGCCCCGATTTTCCCTGAACAACATCCAGATCTCGGGGGGCAGCGTCGAGTTCGATGATCAGCCGTTTTCAGAGCAACATACCCTGAGCGATATACAGCTTGCCTTGCCGTTTGTTTCCAACATGGCGTATGCCGTCAATAGTTTTGTTGAACCCGCTTTTTCAGCAAAAGTTAATGGGGCGCCGCTGGCCTTGAAAGGCCGGAGCAAAATCTTTGCTGATTCCCTCGAAAGTGAAGTCGCTTTCGATATCGATGGTCTGAAGCTTGCCGATTTCCTTGATTATTCCCCTGTGCCGCTGGCGCTGAAAATGCGCTCGGGTACTTTTGATAGCCGACTCAAGCTTGTTTTCAGTCAGGAGAAAAAACAGCCCGCTACCCTGACGTTGAGTGGTGGCGTCGATTTGCGCGATTTGCAACTCGTCGACGCCGAAGCCAAGCCCTTGCTTGGCTTCAAACACCTCGAACTGAAACTGACCGGAGCGGATCTGCTCAGGCAGCGTTTTGAAATTGAGCGCTTTGCCTTGCATGCGCCCACCGTGCACGCCCGTGTGGACCGGCAAGGGAATGTAAACTGGCTTTCTGTTTTGTCCAAAGCGCAAGGCATTGATCCGGGGCCACAAGTGCCTGCGACAAAGCCCGCAGCCACAGCGCCAACGGCAGACAAGCAACGAGCAACTGATGCTGAACGCCAGTCAAAGCCTGAATCCAAGACTGCGCAAACACCCAGCTGGAGTTTGGCTGAAGCCAAGGTCAGTGGCGGTTCCGTCGAGTGGTACGACGAATCGCATGGTGTTCCGTTCAATGCGCGGGTCGGCGAGATCGATTTTTCAGCTCGCAGTCTGCACAGCGAGGCGGGAAAGCCTGGAGAGTTCGATGTTAGCTGGCAGATGCTTGCCGGCGACTGGCTGAAAGTGGACCGCTTCGCTATCCGCGAGGCAAAGCTGGACCTCGGGGCGCGTTCAGTCCATTTGTCCGAAGTCGAGGCTAAGGGCGCGCAGGCCCTATTCCGGCGGCTTGCCGATGGACGTGTCGATTGGATCAAACCCCCAGCGCTCCGGGCCGCGCAGGCGTCCCAGCAGACGGCTAGCACACCATGGGCCTTGAGCATTGGCAAGTATGCCGGCGAGGGAATCGGGTTGCGTTTCGAGGATATGACCCTCAAGCCTGTTGCCGTCCAGACAGTCGATGGATTGAGTTTCCTGCTTGAAAATGTGTCGACCGCTCCAGGCGAGCGGGCAGCGGTCAGCACACGCTTCAAAATCAACCGAAAAGGTGAAGTTGCTCTCAAAGGCGGAGTCGTCTTGCAGCCTTTGCAGGCCGATGTCGCCATCGATGCCAAGGCAGTGGAATTGCTCCCGTTACAACCCTATTTCGGCCAGTTTCTTAACGTTGATGTGACCCGCGGCCAGGTGACCGTTGGGGGTGACCTCAAGGTGGCTGATGTCAGCAAAGGCAAGGGGACGTCACCGGACGTATCGATTGGTTTTAGTGGCAATGTCACGGTCGGCGATTTTCAGGCAGTTGATAAGCTCAATTCGGCTGATTTCTTGCGCTGGAAATCTTTCCATTTCGGGAAGATCGATGTCCAGACCGCTCCGCAATCGTTATCGATTGGCGATATTGCCTTGAGCGATTTCTTTGCCAGGGTGATCGTCAGTCCTGATGGCAAGCTCAACCTGATGCAGATCGTACGCCGCGAAGGAGAGGCTCCGAGCGAGATTGTTCCTTCCGAAGCGAAGACGTCGCCAACGGCTTCGCAGAGCGATGACGGAAAAGCGGTCGCGCCGGTGGCGCACGAACGGGCGCCGTTAATGCCTATGAAAATCGGCAAAATCACGTTGCAGGGCGGAACGGTACGGTTTTCCGATAATTTCATCAAACCGAACTACACCGCCAATCTGCGTCAGATCGGTGGGCGCGTTTCTGGG
This sequence comes from uncultured Propionivibrio sp., assembly GCA_964531885.1. Lineage (GTDB taxonomy): Bacteria > Pseudomonadota > Gammaproteobacteria > Burkholderiales > Rhodocyclaceae > Propionivibrio. Next base: position 17,170 of record CAZHFS010000002.1, on the reverse strand, counting down.
CTGTCGACCGAGCCGGGTTCGGTTGCCAGCCTTGAACTGCGTGGCTCTTACGACAACATTGCGCCGCTGAATGTGACGGCGAAGATCAATCCGTTGGCAGCCAAGCCTTATCTTGATCTACAGGCCGATGTGAAGGGGATCGAGATGACCTCGTTCTCCTCGTATTCCGGAAAATATGCTGGCTACGCCATCGATAAAGGCAAGCTTTCCTTGTTCGTCAATTACAAGATCGAGAACGATCAGTTGGCAGCGGAAAATCGCTTGTTTATTGACCAGTTCACCTTCGGGGAGCGAGTCGATAGTCCCGATGCCACCAATCTGCCTGTCAATCTTGCCGTATCTTTGCTCAAGAACCGGAATGGCGAGATCGACCTCAATCTGCCTATTTCCGGTTCGCTTAATGATCCGCAATTCAGTGTTGGCGGCTTGATTGTCAAGGTCATCGTCAATCTGTTTGCCAAGGCCTTGACCTCGCCTTTTGCCCTTTTGAGTGCGGCTTTTGGTGGGGGAGAAGAGTTTTCGAGTGTCGATTTTGTGCCTGGTTTTGCCCGACTCGATGATGCCGCGATCAAACGGTTGGAATCCCTGGCCAAAGCCATGGTCGACCGTCCGGCAATCAAGCTCGAAATCGAGGGAAATGTCGTGCCCGATGTTGATCGCGAAGGACTTAAACGTGCTTTGCTTGAACAGCGGGTGCGTGCCGTCAAGCGAGAGGAACTGACGCGCAAGGGCGTTGAAACCGAATCGCTCGATGCGATCCAGATCAGCGACAAGGAATACCCCGTACTCCTGGAGCGAGTCTATGGGGCGGCCAAGTTCCCGAAGCCCCGCAATATGGTTGGTCTCGTCAAGAGTTTGCCGGTCGACGAGATGGAAAAGCTGTTGCTGACCAATACCGTGGTCGGTGATCAGGAACTGCGTGACTTGGGTACTGCGCGTGCGTCGTCCGTTCGGGACTGGCTGCTTGAGCGCTCTGTTCCGGCTGAACGGATATTTACCCTGCCTCCTCGCATTAACGAAGCCTCCCCGGATAAAACTGACCGTACGGCCGATAGCAAGGCCGGTCCGAAAGTTGTCTTTGGTCTCAAGTGACTGTTTTAAATGGTTAGGTCTTTCTGCTTTTGATACGGAAGGTTTGAATGAACGAAGCAGTACTGTTGTTATTGGTTGTCCTTGGGGTGGCCGTTCTTGGTTTGCAGGTGATGATCCTGCGCCGTTCCGGCACACTCGGACCAACGCTGGAAGGTGAGTTTGAAGCACTAAAAGAAGGGATCGTTCGGCTAGAGAACCAAATTCGGGAAGAACTCGCGCGTTCAAGGCAGGAAGCGGCCTTTGCCGCGCGAGATGGTCGTGCGGAGCAGGCGCAGGCTTTGGACCGCCTTGGTCAGACTTTGGCTGGACAAGTCGGCCAGCTGGCCATCTTGCAAGGGCAGCAGCTTGAGGCATTTGCGCAACAGCTGGCCCGCCTGACGCAAAGTAACGATCAGCGCTTCGAGCAGTTGCGCTTGTCAGTGGAAACCCGCCTTGGAGCTATACAGGCAGATAATGCGCAGCGGCTCGAGGAAATGCGTAAGACCGTCGATGAAAAATTGCATGCCACACTCGAGCAGCGTCTTGGTGATTCGTTCAAACTGGTCAGCGATCGCCTTGAACAAGTCCATAAAGGGCTCGGGGAAATGCAGAGTCTGGCGGCCGGCGTTGGCGATCTCAAGAAGGTGTTGAGCAACGTCAAGACGCGCGGCACCTGGGGTGAAGTGCAGCTTGAGGCACTGCTTGAGCAACTGCTTACCGCCGAACAGTACGCCCGTAATGTGGCGACTCGTCCGATGTCGGGGGAGCGCGTGGAATTTGCCATCCGTCTGCCGGGGCGCGAGGTAGGCCACCGCGATACTTCGCCTGTCTGGCTACCCATTGATGCCAAGTTTCCTCTGGAGGATTATCAGCGCCTGCTTGAGGCTCAGGAGCGCAGCGATCCTCTGTCCGTCGAGGCGGCGGCCAAGGCACTTGATGTCCGTTTGCGGGAGGAAGCCAAAAAAATCCGTGAAAAGTATGTCGAGCCACCCCATACCACGGACTTCGCCATCCTTTACCTGCCGACTGAGGGCTTGTACGCCGAAGCATTGCGCCGACCCGGGCTGGTCGAAACACTGCAGCGTGACTATCGGATCACTCTGGCAGGACCGACGACACTGGCCGCCTTGCTTAACAGCCTGCAGATGGGCTTCAGAACCTTGGCAATCGAGCGGCGATCGTCTGAGGTGTGGGCTGTCCTCGGGGCGGTGAAGACCGAGTTCGGCAAGTTCGGTGAAGCGCTGGATGCCACCCGCAAGAAACTTGAACAGGCGACCAAGAGTATCGAGTCGGCCGGTGTCCGTACACGCCAGATTGAGCGCAAACTGAAAGGCGTGGAGGCTTTGCCCGCAATCGAAGCCCAGGCTTGCCTGGGCGAACTGACCGAAATCGAAGCGGGTGATGAGGATGGTTGATGCCGACCGGGAGTTCGGGCGAGCTTCCCTTCAGGCAGCTTTTCTTGAGACGGCGTATCACGTCGTTGTGGCGGAGCAAACCTTCGTTCTGCATATTGGTCAGGATCATCCCGTCTTTGATGAACTCCTCACGCAATTCGGTTATTCATCCTGGGCTATCGTGACGGCATGCAACCCAGGGGCGCAAGAGCTTTCCGAGCAGGAGAATACCCTCCGAACCGAGCGGCTTCGGCTTGCGGCATTGAATCGTGGGTGGCGGGTATGTCCCTCCCGAAATGTGGCAGCCCGGGGCGATTGGCCCGACGAGCCTGGCCTCCTCTTGCCAGGATGCGGGGAAGCCCAGGCGGGGCAATTGGCCCGTGCCTACGGACAGCTAGCTTTTGTCTGTGGAGAGCTTGGGCAGAGGGCCCGTCTTGTCTGGGTCAGCAGTCTGGCGGCAGATCGTGACGAAAGCAGCTAGTATCAGGATGATTGCAGCTCCTTTGGTTTCCAGGTGTTTCAGACAGGTTTTTTGATCCATGAACAGTCATTTGCGCATCGGCCGTTTTGAAGTCATACGTGAGCTTGGGCGCGGCGCGCAGAGTGTCGTCTACCTGGCACGCGATCCCCATCTCGAACGTGAAGTGGCGATCAAAACTCTGCATTTCTCGCGGCCAGATCCGCAGAAAAACAAACAACTGCTAGTCGAGGCGCGGACGGTCAGTCCCTTGCGTCACCCGAACATCGTGCCGATATTCGAGGCCGGGGAGGAGAAGGGGGATCTCTATCTGGTTTTCGAATATGTGGCGGGGGAAAATCTCGCCGATTATTTAAAGCGGCATGGTGCGCTCACGCCAGTTCGGGCGTTGGCCATTCTGATGCCGGTACTTGATGCGATTGCGCACGCCCATGTCGCAGGCATCGTGCATCGTGATCTGAAACCGAGCAACATCCTGATCGCCAGCGACGGTACGCCGCGCGTCATGGACTTTGGTATTGCCGCCCGCAGCGAAACGCTGGTCGGGGAGCAACCATTGCTTGGCACACCCTGTTACATGGCGCCGGAGTACCTCGAGCATCGTCAGAGCACCCCGCTCGGAGATATTTTTGCCGCCGGGCTCGTGCTCTACGAGATGCTGGTCGGGCGCCGAGCAATTACCGGTAACTCCGTGCACGAAATCGTCAACAAATTAGTGCAGACAGATGTCCGTCTACCGGAAACAACCGATGTGGATGAGCGTCTGGTGGCAATTGTCCATAAAGCACTGGCCCGGCAGCCAGAATTGCGCTATCAGAATGCGCATCAGATGCGTGAAGCGCTGGATGAATTTCTTGAGCCTGAAGCGGCCCCAGTTGCAGAGGGGGCTCGGCAAAGTACGATCGAGTTCCTGTTAAGACGTATGCGCCACAAGAGCGATTTCCCGGCGCTTTCCGAGTCCGTCAGTACAATCAACAAGATCGCGGCTTCTGATCGGGAAAGTGTCGCGAATCTGTCCAGTTCGATCCTGCGCGATTTTTCGTTGACCAACAAGATTCTTCGCCTAGTGAACTCTGCCTATTTTAGACAGGCTGGCGGCGGCAACATCAGTACCATTTCGCGGGCAGTGCTGGTTCTCGGTTTTGATGCCGTACGCGACATCGCGATTACCGTGATGCTCTTCGAGCACCTGAAAAACAAGACTAACGCCAATCAGCTCAAGGAAGAATTCTTGCTTGCTACCTTGGCAGGCATCCTGGCGCGCGATATCGGGCAGCGCGCATCGATCCGTGAAGTTGAGCAGGTCTTTATCTGTGCAATGTTTCACCGCCTTGGGCGTTTGCTCTGCCAGTTCTATTTCCCCGACGAGACCGAGGAAGTCAGACGGGTGATTGAGCAAAAAAAATGCTCAGAGGATGCCGCAACTGTTCAGGTTCTTGGCCTGAGCTATGAGGAACTCGGGATAGGTATTGCCCAGAGCTGGGGCTTCCCCCAGCTTATTGTTGGCAGCATGCGTCGTGTGCCTGCCGGTACGGTGCGCAAAGCATCGACCACCGAGGAACGTATGCGGGTTCTTTCAAGTTGCGCCAATGAACTCTGTGTTCTCGTTGCCGAGGTCGAGCCGGCGCAACGTGCTCGTACCATGCAACAGGTAGTTGCGCGGTTTCGTGAAAACCTTCAACTTGGCGAGCAGGCGTTGGGCGAAGCGGTCAGCGCTTCGTTCAAAGAGGTTGCGGAGTTTGCCGGGGTTGTCGGGATCAACCTCAAGCAATCGGCCTTTGCCGGCATGATGGTCAGTTGGGGAGGCAAGGGAGCAGGCGAGGGATTGTCTGGTCAGCCACATGTCGATGATACCGCCGGCGCAGCCACGGTGCTTGATGTCAATGTTCCTAAGGCAGCGCTTGAGGATCAAGAAGGCGACAGGGGGGCGCGGCAAACGGCAGAAGCCACCGAAGCGGTTCTGCTCGCGGGAATTCAGGATATCAGTAATACCCTGGTCGAAGACTTCAAACTTAACGATCTGCTGCGCATCATTCTCGAGACGATGTACCGAGCGAAGGGGTTTCGGCGAGTGATTCTGTGTATTCGCGATCCGCGCGAAAACCAGATGCTTGGTCGCTACGGTTTCGGACCCGATGCGCCCGAACTCAGTAAACGCATTGCTTTCCCCTTGAGTTTTTCGCCGGATATCTTTCATGCGGCGCTATCGAAAGGGGTCGATATCTTGATTTCCGATACGGGCGATCCGAAGATCAAGGCGAGAATTCCTGATTGGTATCGTAAATGGATCAATGCCGGGACTTTCGTGATTTTCCCTTTGTGTATCCGGAATGTACCGGTCGCCATGATCTACGCAGACAGCGAAAACCCTGGGGACATCGAGATTTCGGAGCGCGAATTGTCGCTCTTGCGTACCTTGCGCAACCAGGCGGTGTTGGCTATCAAACAATCAGGTTAACACGTGCCGCAGCGCCGGGCTGCGGGTCAGGCGGCCAGCAATCAGCCAGCAATCGGCCGTAACCCCCCCTCAAATTGCCAGAAGAGCACAAAAGAGAACGCCGCCGGCGCATGGTTTTGTGCGCGGGCGGCGTCAGTCGATTCTGGGACTGCTTACCAGAGTTTCCACCAGGGTTCTTTGCGCTCGAGTCCGCGTGTGTAGTATTCGCTGTTCGGGAAGTTCTTGCGCATGACCCGTTCACTGTCGTCGCGCAGGTCGTTCATTCCCATCAGGTCGTAGGCTTTGACCATGATGAAAAGTGCTTCCTCGGTTGCTGGGGCTTCCGCGTAGTTTTTCAGCGCGAACTGGGCGCGATTGACCGCCGCGACGTAAGCGCCACGCTTCATGTAATAGCGGGCAACGTGGACTTCAAGCATGGCCAGCGCATTGACGAGATACTTCATACGCATGACGGCATCCGGCGTGTACTTGCTATCCGGAAAGCGCGTGACCAGTTCCCGGAAAGCCTCGAAGGATTCGCGGGCGCCTTTGGGGTCGCGTTCGGTCATGTCCTGACGGCTGACCTGGCCCAGAATGCCCTGGTCTTCATTGAATGAGACCAGCCCCTTCAGGTAGTAAACGTAATCGACGTTCGGGTGGTTGGGATGCAGTTTGATGAAGCGGTCACAGGCGGCATGCGCAGACGCCGTTTCCCCTGTCTTCCAGTAGGCATAGGCGACTTCGATCTGTGCCTGCTGGGCAAAGCGACCGTAAGGGTAGCGTGACTCAAGTTTTTCGTAATACTTGATGGCTTTGTCGTAGGCCCCCTCGCTCGATGCTGTCTTTGCCTCGGTGAACAGCTTGTTGGCTGACCAGCCGATGGTTTCGTCCTTCTGTTCCGGCAGCAGCCCGCAACCCGAGATGAGAGAAGCGAGGAAAAGCGCTGCGATAACCGCTAAACTACGCATGATGAAGAATCCACAAAAGACGACTGGCACATCGCCGGTCAACAAAGGTACCGGGCTCATCCCGGAGCGGGCCGATTATAGCGCAAACCCAGGCCTCACTTTGAACGTTCCAGCAGATTGTGCTGGCATGCGGCTTGATCTTGCCCTGGCCAAACTGTGTCAGCAACATTCCCGCAGTCGCTTGCAGCAATGGATCAAGGAGGGGCGGGTGCTGGTCGGTGGTCAGCCGGTGCTGGAGAACCGATTGAAGCTCTGGGGGGGGGAAATCATTGTTTTGCATGAGGCGCTCGATGTCCGTGCTCAGGCGGCTTTACCCGAAGCGATTGCGCTGAACATTGTCCATGAGGACGAGGCGCTGATCGTCATCGACAAGCCGGCTGGACTGGTCGTCCATCCCGGGAGCGGCAACTGGAGCGGAACCCTGCAGAATGCACTCCTGCACCATGCGCCGCAACTTGAAAACGTGCCGCGTGCAGGCATCGTACATCGTCTGGATAAAGACACCAGCGGTCTCATGGTGGTGGCTAAAACGCTCGCCGCGCAAACGTCTTTGGTACGCCAGTTGCAGGCGCGCACGGTCAAACGCTTTTACCATGCTTTAGTGCGGGGAGTGCTTGAAAGGGGCGGAACGGTGGATGCACCGATCGGACGGCATCCGACCGTGCGAACCAAAATGGCGGTTGTGGCCAGCGGGAAGCCTGCCAGAACGCATTACCGGATCGTTGAACGTTTTCTCGATTGCACCTTGATTGATTGCGCCCTGGAAACCGGTAGGACGCACCAGATCCGTGTTCATCTTTTGTCGTTGGGGCATCCGCTTGTGGGTGACCCCGTCTACGGTACGGGGGCCAGCCGGATTCCGCGCGGGCCGGAATTCCCCCGCCAGGCGCTGCATGCCCGGCGTCTTGGGCTCATACATCCAGACACCGGCAAGCCGATGCAATGGAAATCCTCGCTGCCCGACGATATGGCCGAATTGATTGCCCTGGCCCGTTTCGAGGCATTTGAAGCGCGCGCGGCTGCGGAAGCCGAGGAAGAATGGGACGAGGAGGACGAAGACGGCCCAGAGATCATCTATGCCTACGGTGATGACGACGGCGAAGGCGATGACGAACTCGAATGACACCGATGCGTCCTGGATGGTGCCGGATTGGCCGGCACCGGCTCGGGTCCGGAGTCTGATTACCCTGCGTCGGGGCGGTGTGAGCAGCCCTCCGTATAACGGCTTCAACCTGGCAACGCATGTGGGCGACGATCCTCTGGCTGTCGCAGCAAACCGTGCACGTCTCCGTTTGCTACTGCCATCCGAACCCCGGTGGCTTGACCAAGTGCATGGCTGCGACGTAGTCGTCATCGATGGCCACGAACGCGAAGGTGAGGTATCGCGAGCCGATGCCTCGTTGACACGCATGCCGAATGAAGTGTGTGTCGTGATGACGGCTGATTGCCTGCCGGTGTTGCTTTGTGATCGCTTCGGGGTGGTTGTCGCTGCGGTGCATGCCGGCTGGCGGGGCTTGTGTAACGGGGTGATCGAGCAGACAGTGGTGCGCATGGGGGTCCCGGCCGAGACGCTGTTGGCCTACCTTGGGCCTGCCATTGGCCCCCAGGCGTTTGAGGTGGGAGATGAGGTCCGCACTGCTTTCCTGGCGCGTGATGCGGCTGCAGAAGCCTGTTTCAAGGCGCATGTGCCAGGCAAATGGTGGGCAGACTTATATGCCCTGGCCAAGCAGCGCCTTGCTGCAATCGGTGTGCTTGGGGTGTTTGGCGGTGGTGCTTGTACTTTTTCAGATGCCGATAGTTATTTTTCCTACCGACGTGACGGAGCGCGTAGTGGGCGTATGGCCAGCCTGATCTGGCTAACCGGCGGTTGATCGATGGATTTGACTGATGCTCATGATGGCAGAACGGTTGTGGCCGTGATTCGAAGCTGATCGTCATGTGTGCTGCATGGCGATCCAGATTGGTGGCGTGCGTCGGAAGTCCGGGCTCAATGGCTGTGCGGCCAACGTACGGTTTTTCCTGCCATCGCGTCTTGGCTTTTCGCCAGGATTGCCTTACTTTCTTGTCGGCGGGCGTCTGGCGCGCTATGCCGCCCGCCTGATTGAGTTCCGGCCGACGGGCCTGATGCTGCGCGCGCATCAACGTGGCTGCTGTCGACGCATCATCTCTTGCATTTTGGGGTCGTTCATCATCTGCTGAATGTTCATTCCGCCCATGTTTGGCATGATGACATCGCCAGGCTTTTGTCCAGCTTTGCACGGTCCTAGCCAGCGAGCTTCCTGGTTCATAGTGGATTCACTCATGCCATGGTATGGCGGGTTATAACGAGTTTTGAGGGTGCCTTTGTAGTTTGTCTCGAAATTGCCTTCGAAGACCCCTTCGCTGGTTGCCGTCGTGCCCTCCATCTTGCAGACTGAACGTACCGTGACCCGGTTGCCGCTGGTTTTTGCTTCCATGACGCTGCACTCTTGTTTTTGTTTGCCTGCCTCCTGTTGCATCAGATTGTCCGTGTTTTTGTCGATGCATTGCTGCATGGGCCCCATCGAGGGAGCTTGATCCATTCTCATATTGATTTCCCATAGCCCGGGTTTTCGCTTGGGTAAGTCATTGGCACCAAAGACGGAGGTCACAAAACAAGCACTGAGGAGAAGGGTGATGACACAGGCGGACGTGCAGCGATTGGGCAGATACGTGTGCATGATTCATCCTTTCAGCGGGGGATCAATTCAGGGGCATCTTAACCCTGCGTAGAAAACTGCACTAGCTACCGACGCGGAGCTTGGTTTGGAGCGCGGCCAATGAGCGCGAGGCCAAAATCAAGAGCGCGGAAGAACTTTTGTGCCAAGCGCGCCTGAGGGCTGTTTTCCGGTTTAAAGCGCGGCTCCGAACAGTGTCCTTCGGCGGTGAATCGTACGGTTGCCTTACCTTGTAATTCCCGCAAAATTTTCTGCGAAATAAGACGCTGAGCAGGCGTTAGGCGGCTGAAATCCGCGCCTCCAAGCTCCAGTCCACTGAGGGTGAGTGAACCGGGAGCGAATAATCGATCTTGCCGACAGTCGATTTCTAAATCCAGGTCGCCTTTACCCACAGAGAAAGGCAGGCGCTGTCCCGCGAGATAGGGTTGGGCAATGCTCAGGTCGGCATTGCGCAAACGTAACTGCAGCCCGAACTCCCGACTGCGCAGGGAGAAAACACCTGAGAGCGATAGGGTGCCGTTTTCTTTTGCGTCGGGGATTGTTGCAGAGAGCGTGAAAGTGGTTTGGCCGTCGAGTTCAGGGAGACGAATCGGATGCAGGACAAGATTGAGGTTGTCGAGGCGGAGGTGATGAGGGGGACGTGAAACAACGGTGTCTACCAGTTCGAGAGTCGCATCGGCGATTTCCAACCGCTGAATGCGGATGGTTGGTTTTCGGTGTTCAGGGGCGGAGGGGGGAGAGGATGCAGGTTCAGTCTGGCCGAGGGTCTTCCCCGGTGAGCTCGGATCGGGCAAGGGGAATTGCCACCCCTGGCTGTCGCGCGTCAGGGTGAGCCTGGCTCCGTCGATTCGGACGCGGGAGAAGGTCAGTCGGCCCAGGAAAAGATCACTTAGGTCTGTCTTCATTTGCACCTGTCGGGCGATCAAGACATCGGCCGCAGGCATATGTGGGTGACCGAAGCGCAGATTGTTCAAAGCAATGCCGGAAAAAGAGAGGTGCATGCTGTCAACCGTGGCATAGGGGCCGAGTGCTGCATGGATTTTTTCGCGCGCCACTTCTTCTGCCTTACGCAAGGCTGCGTAACAGGCAATCCCAATAAGAAGAGCTAGGGTCAGGAGAGTCGCACCGATGACAATGTGGCGACGAGTCAGAGCAGGCATGGGGCGAGGGGCGAACGATCAACCAGAATGATCAAGCATAGCAGTCTGCCGCATTCCGTGCGAGATGGTGAGACCGATGGTCGATTAAACCTGTGCGGTGAGGTTCAATGGGCTATGCTGGAGATGACAGTCGATGTGTGCACTTGTCTGCACATTGGATGTCTGTGTTTGTACCAAGGAGTTTGCGATGGAAATCAGGTCGAAGCAAGGCTCGCCGCCACCCCAGGCGAATGTGATTTCAAACCGGTTGGACGAAAAGGAGCGCCTTGCGCGGGAAGCACGTCAAACACAGTCCGAGGCAACACGCGCGCAGCAGGCACGCAATCAGCCGCCGGCTGAGTCAGCACGCGTGGAAAACGAGCGTCGTCCTCCGACGGTAAATGCGCAAGGACAGAAGGTCGGTACACGCGTCAATACGACGGCGTGACGTGCTGTTTTTTCGCTGGGAGGTGGACTCAGGGGAGGCGCGCCAGGGTCCAGGAGCAACCGGCGAACGCGGCACCGAGCCCACCGAGAAGAATCAGGGTGCTTTCCAATGCGAAAAGGCGAGGGCTGTTTTTTCTGTCGGCCAGAGAAAACAGGTGCACCGTTCCCCAGAGAACCAACAATCCGGCAAGCAAAGGAACCCCGACGGCCTGCAACTCGGCGCGATTGAGGTCAAGCAGTCGCCCTTGATGCCAAGGGACGGTCAATAATGCTCCGAACGTCCACATCAGGCCCCAACTGCCAAGAGCGCAGAGCAAGGCGACAGAGCGGGTAAGCCAGGCTTCCATTTTTTTACTTCCAATTTATTGTTTAGCGCCATGCCACGGCTGTGGGATAAAGCGTGAGCGAAGGGCGTCAAGGTTAAGGGCGTGCAGGATGGCTTCCAGTCGCTCCTTAGCGTCGCGGCGCACTTGCCCGGTGTGACGGGCGATGATGAGTTCGTTCTTCATTGAGTGCTCCCAGCCCACAAGTTCGGTAACCGTTACTTGGTAGCCGCTTGCTTCAAGCTGCAGACAGCGCAGGGCATTGGTGACCTGGCTACCGAATTCACGGGTGTGGATCGGGTGCCGCCAAAGCTCGGAGAGTGCCGTCTTGCCAAAGGATTCACTTTTCAAGCGGCGCAATTCGGCGGCCACCTCGGCTTGGCAGCATGGAACGAGAACGATGGCGCGCGCCTGTTTTGTCAGGGCAAATCGAATCGCATCGTCAGTGGCCGTGTTGCACGCATGCAGTGCTGTAACGAAATCGATCTGTTCCGGCAATTCGGTGGCCTGGATCGACGCTTCGACTGCCAGATTCAGGAAGTGCATGCGCTCAAAAGCCAGTCGGTCTGCGAGGGTACGCGACGCTTCAATCAGTTCGGGGCGGGTTTCAATACCGAAGATTTGCCCGCCAGACCGTTCCTTGAAGTAGAGATCATAGAGAATGAAACCGAGGTAGGACTTGCCGGCACCGTGGTCGACCAGAACAGGCGAACTGTTTGCAGCAAAACCGGCGTCAAGCAGGGGTTCGATGAACTGGTAGAGGTGGTAGACCTGCTTGAGCTTGCGCCGCGAGTCCTGGTTGAGCTTGCCGTCGCGGGTCAAGATGTGCAGTGCCTTGAGCAGTTCGATGGACTGGCCAGGACGTAGTTCCAACCCAGCAAGTGGATCGGCCGTGCGGGGTGCGGCGGCGGACGGTTTTTTCTTCATGGTCGGGGCGTTGGTTCGTGAGGCGCGATTATCGGCGATAATGACGGCCTTGGCATCCCTTGTTTCTTTTTGAGTTGGGCGGTTCGCATGGCAATTCAGTGGTTTCCCGGACACATGACTTCGGCACGCAAGAAAGCGGCCGAAACCATGGCTTCGATCGATGTGGTGATCGAAGTGGTTGACGCACGCCTGCCCGAGGCCAGTACCAATCCGATGGTGCGTGAGTTGCGATTGCAGCGCCAGCGGCCTTGCCTGAAAGTGCTCAACAAGTCCGACTTGGCCGATCCGCAGGCGACGCGCGCCTGGATCGACTTCTACAACCGCCAACCGGGCGTCAAGGCGGTGGCGATTACCAGCAAAGTCGTTAGCGAGGTCGCTCGTCTGCCCCGTCTGTGCCAGAGCCTGGCTCCGCACCGCAGCGACAACGTGAAGCCCTTACGCATGCTGATCATGGGTATCCCAAACGTTGGCAAATCGACGCTGATGAACGCACTGGTCGGGCGCAAGATTGCCAAAGTTGGCGATGAGCCGGCGGTAACCAAGTCGCAGCAGATGTACATGCTCGATGTGCGTCATCAGATTACCGATACGCCTGGGTTGATGTGGCCAAAAATCGAACACGACAGTGATGGGATGATGCTTGCGGCTAGCCATGCCATCGGTCGCAATGCGGTCATCGATGAGGAAGTTGCGGTCTTCCTGGCCGGAGTGCTACTTGAGCGTTATCCGGCATTGCTCAAGGCGCGCTACGGATTTCCGGTCGAAGGCATTGATGCGGTAGCCGTTGTTGAAGGTGTCGCCAAACGGCGAGCCTTGGTCGTGCGCGGCGGCGGGTACGACTTTGAGAAAGCGTCCAGTGTGCTGTTGCAGGATTATCGCGATGGCAAGCTCGGGCGCATCAGCCTGGAAACGCCGCAGACACGCGAACAGATGCTGGCCGAGGCAGCCGAACGGGCAAAACGATTAGCTGACGAGAAGGCTGGCCGGGCCGAAGGTCCCGAGGAACAGGCTTAGCCGCCAGTGGCAGTTGCCGCGCGGTGGGCAGGGATGATGGGCGCGGGGGTGAGTCCGGCCGGTGATTCAGCCACGGGTTTGACGATGTACTGTTTTGCCAACGGGATGAGGCTGTGCCAGACATACCAGCCGCCGAACCCAAGAATGGCGCTCCAGATAATCAGTTGGATGGCAAAGTAGATTGCATTGCGCTGCTGACGGCTGATCTTGCTGCCCGGATCCGTAGCGCCGCAGCGTGGGCAGGCGAGGGCGGAGGTGTCAACCTGATGACCGCAGGCGCGGCAAGAAACCAAAGACATTACGCTATCCTAGTATCGGTGGCAGGGCGATTATAATTCGCCACCTCCGCCGAGGGTATCCGTAATATTACGACGGCCGCAACGATAAGCGGATTGAAGGACACATCATGGAAGAGCGGTTGACCGAACTTGAGATCAAACTGAGCCTGACTGAAGACACGGTCGAGGAACTCAACCGCCTAGTTTATGCCCAGCAACAGCAACTTGACCTCTTACAGGCCCAGTTGAAGTTGCTCTATGCTCAAATCCAGACTGCCTCAGGACCTGCCGAGCCTCGCAGCCTGCGAGACGAGATTCCGCCGCATTACTGAGCCGTGTACCGGCCCGGTTTCCTTGTCGTTGCGACGTCCTGCGGCTTGCGTGGCCGGTGTTCCTTGATTCCGGTAAGCATCGCTTTGATCAGGCTCGTGCGTTCGATCCGGCCCATGACAATGGCTGCCAGCGCATGCAGGGTGGCGCAGGTGATCAGGGTGTTGGCCAGCGTCTCATGCAAATCCTGAAGCCATTCTTCACCCCAGAATAGATCGCTCGTTTGCAGGATGCCGGTGAGCCCAAGGCCTAGCACCAGCGAGCACAGAAGGATGATCATCAGGGCGCCGACCGGGTTGTGCCCGGGCTGGAATTCATGCCGCCCCCTCAATAGGTCGCCGACATGCCGTTTGAGGCGCGCCGGTGTCGGAAAAAAGTCGGCAAAACGGGCGTGCTTGCTGCCCATGAACCCCCAGGCGATGCGCGCCAGAACGAGTATGCTGGCTGTGTATCCAAGCCAGCGGTGCAGCGTCTCGCCGTCGTCGAGGACGAGGGCGTTGATCAACACGCAGGCGACCAGCGACCAATGAAAGAGTCGGACAAAGCGGTCCCAGACGGCAATGCGGACGACGTCGGAGGTGGCGGGCATCGTTATTCTCGGGAAAGGAATAAATAGGGCTGGAAGGAAGTAGAGATGACGCGAGGGGGCTGCGCCCCCCTGTATGGCTTACTTGGATTCGAGAACGGCGGCCGTCTCGGGGTTGAAGTAGATTTCGACTTTCTTGCCGTTGTTGTCAAAACCGTAGATTTCGTAGCACTTGCCCTTGCTGACCTTGAAAGTCTTGATCTGATAGCCTTGGGCTTCGATGCGCGAACGGAAGTCGGATTCCTTCATCCATTTCTCCTGTGGCACGTTACAGGCCGGGCCGGCGAAAGCCGAGGTGGCGACAAGGGGGGTTACGGTGGCGAGCAGGGTGGCGAGCATTTTGTTCATCGGTATTTCCTTTCGCAGGTGGAGGTCATCGGTCGTCTCCCGTCATTCTGGGAGCACGGAACGGATTAGATGCGCCTTTGCTTAAACCTGTCTTAAACCAACCCGTTTTCTGATGCCAGTGTCAGTGCATCGCTCCCGGCGGATGCCCGATGCCGGGTTTCATGCGATGATCCAACCATTCGGCGTTTCTGCCGGGCATGGAGAGGAGTGATGCGGATATTGCTGGTTGAGGACGATGTTTTGATTGGCGATGGCGTGAGCGTAGGGCTCAAGATGGCCGGACATGCGCTCGATTGGGTGCGTGATGGTGAGAGTGCCTGGCATGCCCTGCTTGATCATGAATACGATGCCTGCATTCTCGATCTTGGGTTGCCGAAGTGCGATGGATTGTCCGTTCTGAAACGCATCCGCGAACGTGGTTTGCGTTTGCCTGTGCTGATTCTTACCGCGCGCGATTCACGCGAAGACAAAATTGCCGGTCTCGACACCGGCGCAGATGATTACCTGACCAAGCCTTTCGATCTCGATGAACTGCAAGCGCGTTTGCGGGCTTTGGTACGTCGCTCAGCCGGGGAAGCACGGCCAAAATTAAGCCATGGAGGGATTGAACTGGATCCGGCAAGCAGGCAGGTCTGGCATGAAGGCGCTTTGATCGCGCTTTCAGCGCGTGAATATGCCTTGCTGGAAGACCTCATGCGGCATCGTCAGCAAATCCGTTCGCGTGCCCAACTCGAGGAAAGCCTGTTTGCCTGGGGAGAGGAAATCGGCAGCAATATCGTCGAAGTCTATGTGCATCATCTGCGCCGTAAGTTCGGGCGTGATCTCATTCAAACGGTACGTGGGATGGGATACCGGTTGTCAGGAGAGGCGTGATGGCGATGCCCCAAACTCAGAAGGCAAAACCGCATCTCTCTTTACGCTGGCGTATCGTCCTTCTGGTCTCTGCGGCCGCATTGATCAGCGTGACGGTTGCCGTCGCCATGACTTATCGGCGCGCTAAGCACGAGATCGAGGAATTGATGGATGGGCAGATGATGACGGTGGCGCACCTATCCCTTGTTTCTCTACGCGATTCCGGCGCCGATATGGGGGTATTGCTTAGACTTGATTCCCTTCAGGCAGGGAAAAATCGGGCAAAAGTGCCGCTCAAATTGCGTTTGAGCAACGGTGAAGGTCAGGTGTTTGCGCAAAGTGCGAATGTGCCGGTAATGAGTCTGGCGCAAGCCGAAGGATTCGAGACCATCGCAGGAGCAGGTGAAACGTGGCGACGTTTGACCGTACTTGACCCAAACAAGGCGCGTCGTGTCGAAGTCTTCGCTTCAATTGCCCTGCGTGACAAGGAAGCGCTTGAAATTGCCAGAAAAGCGGTGCGTCCGTTCTTTTTTGCCTTCCCTCTGCTGCTGTTACTTATCGTGGCGGCGGTCAGGAGCGGATTACGTCCTCTGGAAGCCATGGCGGAAGAGGTCAGCAAACGTAGCCTTGATCACCTTGAGCCCTTGTCCTTGCCGGCGGTGCCGAACGAAGCCAAACCTCTGGCGGATGCCATCGACAGGCTGCTCGAACGATTGTTGGCGGCACGTGACAACGAACGGCGTTTCACCAGCGATGCGGCACATGAGTTGCGCACGCCTTTAGCGGCGATCCGGATTCAGCTCCAGGTGGCACGCATGAGTCCAGAGGTGTCCCAGCGTGAAAAAGCACTGGATAATGTACAAAGCGGCTTGGACCGCGCTTCGCGTCTGGTGGAACAGATGCTTGGCTTGGCCAGACTCGACCCTTTGGCCACCCTGGCGCAGACCACATCAATGCCGACACGCGATTTTCTGTCTGATACGCTGGTAGATATGCGTGATGTGTATCCCGAAGCTGACTTCCTTATCGACTCTCCGGCGGATTTGAATCTCCATGGCGATGTCGGTTTGTTGCGTGTCGCCCTGAGTAATCTGGTGGATAACGCGATTCGCTACGGTGGCGGAAGAATCACCTTGTTTGCGCGTACAGGCGAGAATTGTCTCGAGCTTGGTGTGGCGGATCAGGGGCCGGGCGTGGCCGTGGACGAATTGGTCCATCTGCGAGAACGCTTTTTCCGTGGCGCGGCGGTGCAGTCAATTGCCGGGAGCGGGCTTGGGTTGGCAATCGTCGAGCGGATTGCCGAATTGCACGGGGCAACGCTTGTACTGAATAACCGTATGAACGGCGGTTTTGAGGCAGCACTGCGTTGGGCGCTGCCTCAAGACCAGAAATGATCTCTCGCTTACCTTCCTACATTCCGAGCGACTTAAGCAGGTCGTCGTGCTCGCTCGATCCGGAAGCCTGTTTTGGCGAAGGGGGCGCAGCCTTGCCATTGGCAGCGTCGATCAAGGCATCAGGATCCGGGGCGTCGTGCGGTTCGAAGTCGAAGATCTTGATGAATTCGGTGCGGTCGATCGCCATCTCCAGGTAGAAAATGTTGTGCCCGCCAGTGTAGAAGGTCACTCGGCGAGCTTCCGGCTTGTCGAGGTTGGCATCGACGCTGAGCATGACCTGTCGGTTCAAGGCCAGCATCTTGGGTTGGCTCTGCGTGATGTGGGTCTGCAATTCACGCCCGATCTTGCCGGTGAAATCACCAACGATCTGGTTCATCAACTCGCCCATGACGTTGCTGACTTCATCGGCGGTGAAGGAGCTGGCGAGTCCGTCCTTGTCCATGCCCATATTCAGCATATAGCGCTCATAGAGTTCCATTGCTGCCTGG
>CAZHFS010000001.1:0-37933 GCA_964531885.1 uncultured Propionivibrio sp. | reverse complement strand
CCGTAAGGGCCTTCGACGCTGACCTCCTGTCCGACATGCACAGTGTGCGGCAGGCGACGGGTGAAGTTGCCGAGTGCTTTGATGCAGAACGTGATGGTGCGCTGGTCGTTGCTCGCGCTGGCGATGGTGAAGGGGTGATGTCCCTCGATGCGGTCGAAGGCGAGGAAGGCGAACTGACCGGGGCGGTGTCCGTTCCAGCGCTCGTCAAGCCGGCAGGTGACTTCGGTGACCCCGTCTGCACTGTGTACGGCGATGACTGTGCCGCGCGCACGCCGGCTGTTGCCGATGCGGCCGAACAGCGAAAGCACGCTGGCCCAGGTGCCCGCAGCCAGGGCGATGCCCAGCAGGATGCCGACTGGATGCAGCCAGTAATGCGTCGGGGTGAGGACGATGCCATGAAAGACCAGCATCAGGTAGAAGACCGGCATGAGACGATGCACGTGACGCCACAGATGGTACGGGAAACGCCTCCAGAGTGTGATGAGCACCATCGCCAGTATCAGGTAGAGCGCCCATTCGCCCATGGCTTCGGCGGGTTTGCGCAATGTCGCGAGCAGCCCGTCGTGACGTACTTTGGGCAGCCGTCCGGCCATGCCGATCAGCCCCTTGATGAGCGGGAACGACTCTTTGAGCCCCCAGTGTGCCGCGCCGAGCAGGACGGCCAGGATGCCTGCCCACTTGTGCAGGCGGTAGATGCGGTCCATTCCGCCCAAGGGAGCGTCTAGCCAGGCCGGGCGGGCGGCGAGCACCATGACCAGCGACATCAGGGCCATCGACAGGATGCCGGAGAGATACATTCCATGCTGGCGGGCGATCCACAGCGCGGCAGCGTTTTCAGGAAAACTGGTGGCGAGAAAGACATGCAGCCAGGCGGCGCCGAAGAGGGTGAGCAGGCCGGCAAGCAGGGTTCTGGTTTGGGTGTTCATCGTGATTCATCCTTGAGGATGGGAGTCGTCGCCGAGGGTGGCATGCGCTACTATGCATCGAGCTCCCTGAACCGAGGCTGAACGGCGCGTTCATCCCGTGTTCAGCCTGTTTGGGTTAAAAATACCTCATGCTTTCCTATCGACCTGACCTTCTCCGGCGGCTAATCCCATGGCGTGCGACCCTAGTTGCAGTCTTGCTGCTGCTCTTGACGGAAGCGGGGGCGGTCGATCGGCATGACCACGAAAAAGCCCGTGAGGCGCTTGCTGCGGGGGAGATTCTGCCGCTCAAGGAGGTTCTTGAACGCGTTGAGCGGCAGGCGCCGGGCAAGGTGCTGGGGATTGAACTCGAACGCCACCGCGGGCGCTGGCTTTACGAAATCAAATTACTGCGCCCGGGCGGGGCGCTGGTCAAAGTCTGGGTCGATGCGGCGGATGGCTCGCTGGTGGCCCGGCGTGGTCAAGGCTCCCGGCCGGGGTATTGTGTTGAAAAGGATCCTGATGCGTGTCCTGATCGTTGAAGATGAGCCTACCCTGGCCGCGCAGTTGCGCGAGGCGCTGGGCGGTGCCGGGTATGCCGTCGATCATGCGTCAAACGGCGTCGATGCCTTGCATCTCGGTGGTGATCTGGAAGCCCCCTACGATGCCGTGGTGCTCGATCTCGGGCTGCCCCAGATGGATGGGGTGAGCGTGCTCAAGGCCTGGCGTGCGGCCGCGTGCGCGATGCCGGTGCTGATCCTGACCGCGCGCGATGGCTGGCCAGAAAAGGTCGCGGGGATCGATGCGGGTGCCGACGATTACCTGACCAAACCTTTCCACCTGGAAGAACTGCTGGCTCGCCTGCGCGCCTTGATTCGCCGTGCCGGCGGGCATGCCAGCGCCGAATTGCGCTGTGGGGCGGTTGTCCTTGACACCCGGCGTTGCCAGGCGCAGGTCGCCGGTCAGGTGGTGCCACTGACTGCGCACGAGTACCGCGTTCTCGCTTACCTGATGCACCGGCCGGGACAGGTCGTTTCGCGCAGCGAACTGATCGAGCATATCTACGCGCAGGACAATGACCGCGATTCGAATACCGTCGAGGTGTTCGTTGCCCGTTTGCGCAAGAAGCTGCCGGATGGTGCAATCGAGACGGTACGCGGTCTTGGCTATCGCATGGCGTGCGCATGACGACCGCGGACAGTGCGTCTGCTCAGGCGACAAAACAGGAATTGGGCGCGGGGATGCGCGCAAACGAATGGGTCGCCCTGCGCAGTTCGCTGCGCTTGCGTCTGCTGCTTGGCACCCTGGTGTCGATTGCCCTGGCGCTCACCGTGGCCGCTTGGGCATTGTCCGGGCTTTTCCATCAGCATGTGACCCGTCAGTTCCACGCCGAATTGCGGCTGCATCTTGATTCACTGGCATCGCATCTGTCGCTCGATGCCGCGGGTCTGCCGAGACTTTCCGCCGAGGAAAGCGATCCGCGTTTCGGTCAGCCTTATTCAGGCCTGTACTGGCAGGTCGAGCCGCTTGAGCGTGCGCCGGATAGCCCGCGCCGGGCGCTGCGTTCGCGCTCCCTGTGGGATGTGCTCCTCGAGCCCGATTTCAGTGTGCCCGTTGATGGCGAGGTTCATGCGCGTCGCCTGGCCGGTCCGCGCGGGACGATGCTCGGCGCGCTCGAGCGTGTGGTGACGCTCGAGGATGACAATGGCCCAGGCGCGGGAAGGCGCATCCTCCTGGTCGTTGCCGCCGACGAGCGGCTGGTCGCTGAGCCGGTGGAGAATTTCGCCGGCATGCTGCGCCTATTCCTTGGGGTACTCGGCGCAGGATTGGCGGCGGTCGCACTGCTGCAGGTATGGATTGCCATGCGCCCGCTGCGGCGTTTACGCCGCGCACTGGTAGCGGTACGGGCAGGCGAGGCAGTGCGGTTGGAGGGTGATTTTTCGGGTGAAGTGCAGCCGTTGGTCGCCGAGTTCAACAGCGTTCTTGGCCAGAATGCCGAGGTCGTCGAGCGGGCCCGTACCCAGGCCGGCAATCTGGCGCATGCCTTGAAGACGCCGCTAAGCGTCATCGCCAATAGTGCGCAAGGGTTGTCCGGCGAGGCCGGCCAGTTGATCGTCGGGCAAGTGGAAATCGCTCGCCGTCAGATCGATTACCATTTGCGCCGGGCGCGCGCAGCGGCCGCGGTGCGCATGCCCGGGGTGAGAACGCCGGTGGCGCAGGTGGTTGAGGGCTTGGTGCGCGTGATGCAACGGGTACATGCGCAGCGGGGGCTAACGTTTCATGTGGCGGGCGATGTCGGGGCGACTTTCCGCGGCGAGGCGGAAGATCTGCAGGAAATACTCGGCAATCTGCTCGATAACGCCGGCAAGTGGGCGCGGACGGAGGTGCGGCTGGCCTACGTCCGCGATGGAGAAACCCTGGCGCTGACCTTGGACGACGATGGCCCCGGTATCCCCGTTGAAGCACGATCCCGGGTCTTGCGGCGCGGCGAGCGGGTCGATGAGCGTGTCGCCGGGAGTGGCCTCGGGCTGGCGATTGTCGATGAGCTGGTACGGCTCTATGGTGGTTCGCTGGAACTGGGCGTCTCGCCGCCGGGAGGTTTGCGCTTACAACTGCTCCTGCCGGCGGCGTAAGTAATTGTCAGCTGGCCTGTGTCGCCAGGATCGCGGTGAGTGCGGATATCAGTGCCGCGCATTCGGCATCGGTGCCGATACTGATGCGCAGGTGCTGCTCGATGCGCTTTTGGCGGAAATGGCGAACGATAATGTTGCGTTCACGCAACGCTGCTGCCAGTTGCGCCGCGTCGTGTTCTGGATGGCGGGCAAAGATGAAATTGGCCGCCGAAGGCAAAACGGAAAACCCCATGGATTCGAGTGCTTCGACGAGTCGGTTGCGCGTGTCGATGACGGCCTGGCGTGTCGTCTCCAGCCAGTCCCGGTCGGCCAGTGCGGCGGCGGCGCCGACCAGCGCCAGGCGGTCGAGCGGGTAGGAATTGAAGCTGTTCTTGACGCGTTCGAGCGCCTCGATCAGGGGGGGCTGACCGAGCGCATAGCCAACCCGCAGCCCGGCCAGGGCGTGCGACTTGGATAGTGTGCGCACCACGAGCAGGTTGGGGTGACGGGCGATCAGGGCAATGGCGGATTCGCCGCCAAAATCCACATAGGCTTCGTCGACCACCACCACGGCCTGTGGGAGTCCGGCGCACAGGCGGTCAATTTCCCGGAGCGGCAAGGGGCGGCCGGTTGGTGCGTTGGGGTTGGCAACGATGACCCCTCCACAGTGGTCGGCGAGCGCGAGATAGTCGTCAATCCGGATGGCAAACTCCGCATCGAGCGGTACGGACGTCTGGGTGATTCCGTACAGGCCGCAATACACCGGGTAGAAGCTGTAGCTGATATCCGGCATCAGGAGCGGTTTGTCGTGCTTGAGCAGGGCCATGAAGACGTGAGCGAGGACTTCATCCGAGCCGTTGCCGACGAAAACTTGAGAAGGCACGATACCGTGTTCGGCGAAATGCTCGGCGACAGCGTGCTTGAGCAGGTCGCAATTCGGATCCGGATAAAGGCGCAGGCGCGCGGCGTCGGTGCCAAGCTCAGCCTGCATTGCGGCCAGGGCGCTGGGGGACGGCGGGTAAGGGTTTTCGTTCGTGTTGAGCTTGACGAGGTTGGGCAGTTTTGGCTGCTCGCCCGGTACGTACGGGGTCAGCGTGTGGACGAGTGCGCTCCAGTATTGGCTCATGTGTGGCTCACAGCAAGGGGTGCAGAGGGAATCCAAGATGGTATCATGCGCTGGTGCCACCGTTGTGCGGCAGGACTTCGTCGCGTAACGTTGCTTTCAGCAAGAATCAATCTTCACGGGGTTTACATGCGGCAAGCCGATATCAGCAGAAACACCCTCGAAACCCAGGTGCGAGTCCGTCTCAATCTTGACGGGAGCGGCCAGTGCCGTTTCGCGAGCGGTGTTCCCTTTCTCGACCACATGCTTGAGCAAGTGGCCCGTCACGGCCAATTCGATCTCGAGATCGAAGCCAAGGGGGATCTGCACATCGATGCGCACCATACGGTCGAAGATATCGGCATTACCTTGGGGCAGGCGCTGGCAAGTGCGCTCGGAGATAAAAAGGGACTCAACCGCTACGGTCACGCCTATGTGCCGCTTGATGAGGCCTTGTCACGTGTTGTTGTCGATCTTTCGGGGCGGCCCGGACTCGTGTTCGGGGTGGCTTTCACACGCGCAACGATCGGCGCCTTTGATGTCGACCTGGTGCGCGAATTTTTCCAGGGCCTGGTCAACCATGCCCTGATTACGCTGCACATCGACAATTTGCGTGGCGAGAATGCGCACCATCAGGCGGAGAGTGTGTTCAAGGCG
This sequence comes from uncultured Propionivibrio sp., assembly GCA_964531885.1. Classification (GTDB taxonomy): domain Bacteria; phylum Pseudomonadota; class Gammaproteobacteria; order Burkholderiales; family Rhodocyclaceae; genus Propionivibrio. The sequence continues at coordinate 32,660 of CAZHFS010000001.1, read as the reverse complement.
TTTGGCCGGGCTTTGCGCATGGCCGTCGAGCTTGACGCGCGCAGCGTTGGCCGGGTGCCGTCAACCAAGGGCGCGCTGTGATGGGCAAGATTGCCGTTATCGACTACGGCATGGGCAATCTGCGCTCGGTGTGGCAGGCGCTGGTGCACGTGGCAGGCGGGCGCGAGGTCGTCGTCACCTCGGATCCGGAAGAACTGCGTACGGCCGAACGGGTCGTGTTTCCTGGGCAGGGGGCTATGCCCGACTGCATGCACGAACTCGATTTACGCAATTTGCGTCAGGCAGTCCTGGATGCGGCACGCGACAAACCATTCCTTGGGATCTGCATCGGTCAGCAGATGTTGTTCGAACACAGTGCCGAGGGCGATGTGCCGGGCCTTGGCGTCTTTGCCGGGAAGGTGGTCCGGTTTCCCGCCGAACGCATGTCCGGCCCTGACGGCGCACGTCTGAAAGTGCCGCATATGGGATGGAACGAAGTGCGTCAGGTTCGCTCTCACCCTCTGTGGGCGGGTATCGACGATGGTGCCCGGTTCTATTTCGTGCATAGTTACCACGTTGCGCCGACGTCACTTGAAGTCGCCGTTGGTCAGACGGACTACGGCATCCCCTTTACCAGTGCGGTAGCGCGGGATAATATTTTTGCCATCCAGTGCCATCCGGAAAAAAGTGCTCGGGCCGGGTTGGCCCTGCTGGCCAATTTTATCGATTGGCGACCCTGAGCTTCGACGTTGTTGAGGTAGTACGGGCGTAGCAGGATCTCCCTAGCGTGTATTTATTTCTCTTCATTTTCCTAACCACAACTCGTTTCCACCATGTTGATCATTCCCGCGATTGACCTGAAAGATGGGCAGTGCGTCCGTCTTAAGCAAGGGCTCATGGATGAGGCCACCGTTTTTTCGAACAGCCCGGGCGAGCAGGCTGCCCATTGGCTGGCGCAAGGGGCTCGTCGTCTGCATGTCGTCGACCTGAACGGTGCTTTTGCCGGTAAGCCAAAGAACGAGAGCGCGATCAAGGAAATCGTGGCAGCGCTCGGGGACGAGATCCCCGTGCAGCTCGGCGGTGGCATTCGCGACCTCGACACCATCGAGCGTTGCCTCGATGATGGCGTGAGTTACGTGATCATCGGTACGGCGGCGGTGAAGAACCCAGGCTTCTTGCGCGATGCCTGCAGTGCCTTCCCCGGGCAGATCATCGTTGGCCTCGATGCCAAGGACGGCAAGGTTGCGGTCGATGGCTGGTCCAAGCTGACCGGACACGATGTCATCGATCTCGCCAAAAAGTGCGAGGACTACGGCGTCGAGAGCATCATCTATACCGATATTGGGCGCGATGGCATGCTGACCGGCATCAACATCGAAGCTACGGTGCGCCTGGCTCAGTCCTTGCGTATTCCGGTGATTGCTTCGGGCGGGCTGTCCAACCTCGACGACATCCGCAATCTGTGCGCCGTCGAGAGCGACGGGGTGGTCGGCACCATCGCCGGGCGGGCAATCTACGATGGGTCGCTCGATTTCGCCGCCGCACAGGCCGAGGCTGATCGCCTTGGCGCAGCGTGATTCGTTTTTATTTTTGAGAAAGCGGTAGCCGATTTGGGACTCGCCAAACGCATCATCCCCTGTCTTGACGTGACCGCCGGTCGGGTCGTCAAAGGTACCAATTTCGTTGAGTTGCGCGATGCCGGCGATCCGGTCGAGATTGCCCGGCGTTACGACGAGCAGGGCGCCGACGAAGTGACTTTCCTCGATATCACGGCGTCTTCCGACCAGCGCGACATCATCCTCTCCATCGTCGAGGCCTGTGCCTCGCAGGTGTTCATTCCGCTGACCGTCGGTGGTGGTGTGCGTGCCGTTGCCGATGTGCGCCGCCTGCTCAATGCCGGGGCGGACAAGGTGAGCATGAACACCGCCGCAGTCAATAATCCGGACCTCGTTGCCGAGGCGTCGGCCAAAGTCGGCAATCAGTGCATCGTGGTGGCGATCGACGCCAAGCAGATTGCTCCTGGCAAATGGGAGGTGTTTACCCACGGCGGCCGGACGCCAACCGGGCTTGATGCCGTTGAATGGGCGCGCCGTGTTCAACTGTTGGGCGCTGGCGAAATCCTGCTCACCAGCATGGATCGCGATGGAACCAAGAACGGCTTTGACCTGGCGCTGACGCGTGCGGTCGCTGACGCCGTCGATATTCCGGTCATCGCTTCGGGCGGTGTCGGTAATCTTGAACATCTGGCCGAAGGCGTCAGCCTGGGCGGCGCCGATGCGGTGCTGGCGGCGAGCATTTTTCATTTTGGCGAATACACTGTCCGCGAGGCCAAGGAGTACATGCGCCAGCGCGGTATCGAGGTGCGCCTGTGAGTGTCGCTCCCATCGGCAAGCCGGTTCAAAAGGGATTGGCCTGATGGCGGATCTCGATGTGACTCAGCCTTGGCTTGATGCTCTGCGTTGGGGGGACGATGGGCTCATGCCGGCAATCGCCCAGGATGCGCAGAGCGCTCGGGTGGTCATGGTCGCCTGGATGAATCGCGACGCACTGCAAGAGACGGTGCGTACCGGTAACGCGGTATACTGGTCGCGTTCGCGGCAGCGGTTGTGGCGCAAGGGCGAAGAGTCAGGCCACGTGCAGAAGGTGCATTCGATACGCACCGACTGCGACGGCGACGTCCTTCTGCTGTCCATCGAACAGGTTGGTGGCATCGCCTGTCACACCGGGCGCGAGAGTTGTTTTTTCCTCGAGCTGGCGGGTGAGCGCTGGGTGCCTGCCGATCCGATTTTGAAAGACCCCAGGGATATATACACCAAATGACCACCCACGACATTCTGCATCGCCTCTCCGATACCCTTGCTTCGCGGCGTCATGCCGATCCCGAAACGTCCTACACCGCCAAACTGTTCGCTGGCGGTCCGGACTCGATTCTCAAGAAAATTGGTGAGGAGAGCGCTGAGCTCATCATGGCCGGGAAAGAAGGCAAGCGCCTGAACATCGTGCGCGAATCGGCCGACCTGGTTTACCACGTGCTGGTTTTGCTCGCCTTCTACGGCATGAGTATCGAGGATGTTTCCCAGGAGATGCGTCGGCGCGAGGGCATTTCCGGGATCGATGAAAAGAACTCGCGAACGGCCAAGTAGACATGGACGACTGCCTCTTCTGCCGCATCGTGCGTGGCGAAATTCCGTCACGCAAAGTCTATGAGGATGACGATATCCTCGTTTTCCACGATATCCACCCCGCTCGCCCGCTGCATGTCCTGGCAATTCCCAAGCGGCACATCACCTCGCTGGCCGAGGCGACGCCCGCCGATGCCTCTTTGCTTGGCCGACTGCTGACCGTGGCCAATTCGATCGCTGTCGAGAACGGGAGTCCGGACGGTTTTCGTGTCATCATCAATACTGGGCGTGTCGGCGGACAGGAAGTGCCGCACGTGCATGCACATATCGTCGGCGGACCAGATCCGGTCGGGCCGATGCTCAAGCGTCTCTGAGGGAGAGTGATTCATGGGTTCGTTAAGTATCTGGCATTGGCTCATCGTTCTCGTTGTCGTCGTCTTGATTTTCGGCACCAAGAAATTGCGCAACATTGGCGAGGATCTGGGTGGCGCAGTGAAAGGCTTCAAGGACGGGATGAAGGACGCGAACACCGAAGCCAAGCCGGCTGAGCCGGTGCCGCCGCAGCAGCAGGTGACCGGTGGGCAGACCATCGAGGGCGAGGTCAAGGAAAAGACCAAGAGCTGAAAGCCGGCGCGTGCATCACGTGCCAAATCTGCATCGATCTCATGGCAGGGGCGTGAAGCCCCTTTTGCCCACAAACAATGTTTGACATCGCGTTTTCCGAATTGCTGGTCATCGCCATCGTGGCGCTCGTGGTCATTGGGCCAGAAAGGCTGCCGCGTGTCGCACGTACGGCGGGGCATATGATCGGGCGCCTGCAGCGCTACGTTAATGACGTCAAAGCCGATATCGATCGTGAGATGCAGATCGAGGAACTGAAAAAACTTCAGACGCAGATGCAGGAATCCGCGGTCAGTTTCGAGAACAGCATCCGCAACGAAGCCCAGTCGCTCAAGCAATCATTCGAGCAGGAAGCGCAGGCTGTGCAGCAGGCGGCTGTTGAATCGGCTCCCGTGCCGAGTGGCGAAGTCTCAACAACTGTGTCCGAGTCCGCCGCGTCGGGTGTGCCCGATGCGCAGAATAAGGCTGCGCCAGGTCTCGGGCTTGATGGCCCCGAGGCGGGCGTGTTGTTGCCCCCGGCCCAGCCCCCGGTGCGTCCGCTCCAGGATAAGGTGTCGGTATGAGTACGCCAAATGAGGCTCCCGGAGGTCAGGAAGACACCTTCATGTCGCATCTGGTCGAGTTGCGGGATCGGTTGGTCCGGGCGCTGCTCGCCATCCTGATTGTTTTTCTCTGCCTCTTTCCCTGGGCCAAGGAGCTTTACAGCCTGCTTGCCCAGCCCTTGCTGGCCTCGCTGCCCCAGGGGGGGCAGATGATTGCCACCGATGTGGTCGGGGTCTTCCTAGTGCCGATGAAAGTGGCGCTCATGGTTGCGTTCCTGATTACGCTGCCATATGTGCTCTACCAGGTCTGGGCATTTGTGGCGCCAGGGCTATATGCGCATGAAAAACAGCTGGCTTTGCCGCTTGTTGCAGCCAGTGTCTTTCTGTTTTTTGTCGGCATGGCCTTTGCTTATTTCCTGGTTTTTCCTACCGTTTTCGGTTTCATGGCCAAGATTGCACCCGAAGGGGTGGCGTGGATGACCGACATCGAAAAATACCTGTCTTTTGTGCTCGGCACCTTCATGGCCTTCGGCTTTACCTTCGAGGTGCCGGTGGTTGTCGTGGTGCTGGTCAGCATGGGGGTGGTTGGTATCGACAAGCTCAAGGAAATCCGCTCCTATGTCATCGTCGGAGCGTTTGTCATTGGCGCGATTTTCACCCCTCCGGATGTGATTTCCCAACTCATGCTGGCAATTCCCCTGTGCCTGCTTTATGAGCTGGGCATTTTCCTGGCGCGTTTTGTCCGGCGCAAGGTAAGCGATTCCTCGGTAACGGACCTGACGGTTTGATCCCTCGGGGGATACGCGATTTGGCTGACGCCAGTATCTCCCCTTGTGCGGCCTTTAGCGAGTGCGGGGCGTGGGGCGTTTGCCGATGCGAATCTCGGCCTCGTACGGCGTTTTCTTGCGCAGCAGCTTGAAGGGAACCTGGTCGCCGGGTTTGAGCGCCGCGATCAGGTCAAGCATGACCTGCGGGTCTTTGACCGGTTTGCCCCCGACACTGACCAGAATATCGCCGGGCCGGACCCCCGCCGTGTCGGCCGGGCTGCCACGTTGCACTCCCGAGATCATCGCGCCAGAGGCTTCATTGAGCCCGAAGGAGTTGGCAAGTTCGACCGTCATTTCCTGGGCTTCCACGCCGATCCAGCCGCGCGTGACCGATCCTGATTTGATGATCTGCTCCATGACATGCTGAGCGGTCGACACCGGAATGGCAAAGCCGATACCCAGCGATCCACCCGAGCGCGAATAGATCGCGGTGTTGATCCCGACGAGGTGCCCGCCGGTGTCGACGAGGGCTCCCCCGGAATTACCGGGATTGATTGGCGCATCGGTCTGGATGAAATTCTCGAAGGTGTTGATGCCCAGGTGCGAGCGGCCGAGCGCCGAGACGATCCCCATGGTGACGGTCTGGCCGACTCCGAACGGATTGCCTATGGCCAGCACCACGTCGCCGACGACAACGTTTTCCATGCTGCCCAGCGTTATGGCCGGTAGCTTGAGTTCGGTCCCTTTATCGGCGGAGAGTTGTAATACGGCTAGGTCGGTTTCCGGGTCGCTGCCCACGAGGCGGGCTGGCAGGGCGCGCCCATCGTTGAGTGCCACCTCGATCTGGTCGGCGCGCTCGACGACGTGAAAATTGGTCAGTACATAGCCGTTGGGGCTGACGATGACTCCCGAGCCGAGGCCGGCATTGCGCTGTGGTTCCGCTTCGGGGCGCTCGCCGAAGAAATGGCGGAAGATCGGGTCGTCAAAGAGGGGATGGCGCTGCGCGCGGACTTTCTGCGTCGTGTAAATGTGGACGACCGACGGGAGGGCTTTGCGGGCCGCCTCCCGGTAAGAGAAGGCAGGCGCGCTGGCGGTGCCTGGAGACGAGATCTCGCGCAGGGTGGTCACCGGAGCGGGGGATCGGTGCGCGAACCACTCGGGCCTGACGGTAGTCACGACAAACAAGACAGCGAGACTGACGGTGACGGTTTGTGCAAAAATCAGCCAGAGTCTACGCATGACGACGGAGAAGAAATGAAGAGAGATGATTTGGCGCGCTATCTGGACGACCTCTTGTGCGCCACGAACTATCGGGATTATTGCCCAAACGGCTTACAAGTGGAAGGACGCCCCGAGGTACGGCGGGTGGTGTTCGGTGTGTCTGCGTGCCAGGCGCTACTTGACGCCGCAGTGGCCAAGGGCGCTGACGCCCTGCTGGTTCATCATGGCTGGTTCTGGCGTGGCGAGGATGGTCGGGTGACTGGCGTGCGCAAGGCTCGCTTGAAAACCCTGCTTGAGCATGACATCAGTTTGTTCGCCTACCATCTGCCGCTCGACGGGCATCCCGAGTTGGGCAATAACGCCAGATTGGCTGGGCGTTTCGGCTGGTCGGTAGAGGGGCGCTTTGGTGATGACAACCTCGGTTGTCATGGCCGTCTGCCGACTCCTGTGTCGTCAGAAGCCCTGGCTGCGCAGCTGGCCGATGGGCTGGGGCGGAAGCCTTTGCTGGTCGGCGGGGAAATGGGGCGGCCGATTGAGCGCATTGCCTGGTGTACCGGTGGGGCGCAAGGATACTTCGAGAAGGCCATCCTGCTGGGGGTCGATGCCTTCGTGACCGGCGAAATATCCGAGTACAACGTGCATCTCGCCCGGGAAACCGGTGTGGCGTTCTATTCCGCCGGGCATCATGCCACCGAGCGCTTTGGGGTGCAGGCGCTGGCCAGCCATCTGGCGACGCATTGCGAAGTCGAGTGCGAGTACATCGATATCGATAATCCGGTGTGATGCGCAGATCAGAGGGGGCGCCGTGCCTGCCATCCAGCTCTGCCGTAGAATCTCTGCTATCCGGCATCCGGCCGCCGTCAGGAAAAGAGCCGACCCCTCAGGTTGTTAGGAGACATCATGAATTACGTTTTTCCGCCTGCGCCGCAAGTTACCCTGCCGGTGTCCGGTGATGACTCTCTGTTCCCGGTTCGCCGTGTCTATTGCGTTGGCCGAAACTATGCTGACCATGCGGCGGAAATGGGCGCGGATACACGCGAGCCGCCCTTTTTCTTTAGCAAGCCTGCCGATGCCTTGGTTGTGGGTGGGGCGGATACGGTCAATGTCGCCTACCCTTCGCTGACCCAGAAGCTCCAGCATGAAGTTGAACTGGTGGTGGCCTTGGGGTGCGGCGGGGCAAACATTTCGGTGGGCGATGCGCTAGATTGTGTGTTCGGCTACGCCGTCGGCTTTGATATGACGCGGAGAGATTTGCAGGGCGCAGCCAAGGAGAAGGGGCATCCCTGGGATATGGGCAAGGGGTTTGACCAAGGGGCTCCCGTAAGTGCTCTGCGCCCGGCGGTTGAAATCGGTCATCCCGCTCAGGGGGCCATTTGGCTCAAGGTTAACGGCGAGTTCCGCCAACAGGGGGACTTGAACCAAATGAGCTGGAAAGTCGCCGAGGTGATTGCCAATCTGTCGACCTATGTCCGCCTGGCTCCGGGCGACCTGATCTTTACCGGGACGCCAGCCGGCGTGTCGACCGTGGTGCGTGGTGACGTTCTCAGCGGTGGCATCGCGGGCGTCGGCGAACTATCGATCCGCCTGGTGTAAAAAATAGGGAGCCGTTTGGGGTGGGTGGTAAGTGGCGCAGCGTCCCGCCCGCGCGGCTCCCTGTGCAGTCGAAAACCCTTGGCCTGTCTGTTCTGGTTCGTGGTGGTCGGCGGTACAGGCCGGATGACTCAATCGACCGCGTTGGCCGTTGCTCGACCCTGCACCCTAGGCAAGGATCGCCGCGTTGCGGTGATTACGTCTTATCCTGTTTTTGTCCAAATTGTTTGCACTGGGGAGGCTGCCAGGTTTCATGCTGGCAGCAGGCGTGGGCGACGGGTTGGGGCGATCAGGCGCCGCATGCCCTGCAGTAAGGTGCGTGGACAGGAGATGGCAAAGGGGAGTGCGCGGATGGGCGTCTCATCCGTATGGGATGTTCGGGTGCTGGGTTGCGAGGCGGGCTCGCCATCAGACCAGACCAGTATGAACGCCGGCCAGCCCAGGCAGAACAGGGCGCCGCCTACAATCAGTCCGGCATCTTCTCCAGTGGCGATGAAAACGGGGACCAGAATGAGCAGCATGCTGGTGGTCAGGCGGCCGCCAAGGCGTTGGTCAGCCAGCGGGGTCAGGTTGAAGTCGGCAGAGGTGTAGCGGTGGGGCATGGGTATTGGTGTTGGTCCATCGGGAGTGACGACGATCGCCTTGGTCGTGGCTGACTTCCGAAAAGCTGTGGCTACCCCGGAAAGCGAGGGCTGAATCTTACGGGTGAGCGCTTCCCGTGTCTGTGCGGTGTTTGCGCCGATTCTGTAACCGACTGTGATGTCGGTGTTATGCTGAGGTAATGCAGGCGTAGTCCTCCGGCATGGCAGGGGGTTCACGCCGCCGGTGCAAATCGGCTAGCCTGACGGTTCTTCCGGGCGAATGCGGCCCGATTTTTTTCTTTATCTCGCCAATGTTTTTTGCCCAACTTCGCCAGATACTATCCCTGGCCTTGCCGATGCTGGTGGCGCAGGTGTCGTCGATGGGGATGATGATCATCGATACGATGCTGCTCGGCCATTACAGTACCGAGGATCTGGCGGCGGTGGCCATCGGCAGCGGCATTTACATTGCCGTGTTGTTCGCTTTGGTCGGCGTGGTGCAGGCGGTGGCGCCGGTCGTGGCGCATTACAAGGGGGCAGCACGCGAGGCGGAGATTGGCGAGGCGCTGTCGCAGAGTTTCTGGCTGGCAGCAGGTCTGTCCGTTCCCTGCGTCTGGATGATCGGGCATCCGCAAGCCTTCTTTGCGCTTACGACGATGTCACCAACAGTCGAAGCCAAGGTGCTGGCCTATCTGGGGGTGTTGGCCTGGGGTGTGCCGGCGGCGCTCTTTTACCGGGCGATTTATGCCTTCTGCAGTGCCCTTGGCGAGCCGCGCGTATTGATGCGGATCGCCTTGGCCGGGACAGTGCTGCACGGCCTGCTGGCCTGGTTGCTGGTGGGGGGGCGGGCCGGCTTGCCGGCGCTGGGCGGGGTGGGCTGTGCGTTGTCCAACGCGGCGGTGAACTGGTTCGTGCTTGCCTGCGGCTTGGCTTATCTTCGCGTGAGCCCGAAATTTTCGGGCTATCGTCTGTTACGCGACTGGGTGCCCCCGCGCCTGGCAGTGCAGCGAGAATTGCTGCGTCTCGGCATTCCGATGGGGATGTCCTATTTTGTCGAGGTGTCGAGTTTCACGCTGGTTGCCCTTTTGGCCGCCGAGCTTGGCAGCGTGGCCGTGTCTGGCCATCGCATTGTGGCCAACCTGGCAGCGCTGTGCTACATGCTGCCGCTGGCATTGGCAATGGCAACATTGTCTCAGGTCGGGATTGCCGCTGGCGCAGGGGATGCGCTACGGGCGCGGACGTCTGCCTTGGCTGGCTGTGTGCTGGCCGGCGGCTTGTCGACCCTGATGGGGGCTCTGCTCTGGCTGGGCAAAGTGCCGGTTGTCTCGGCCTACAGCAATGACCCGGCTGTGTGCGCCGTGGCCGTTTCGCTGATCGTCTACCTGGCGCTCTACCAGCTTTTCGATGCCGTGCAGACGGTTGCAGCGTTCGCCTTGCGCGGCTATCGGGTTACGTTTGTTCCGATGCTGGTGCACATCGTTTGCTTCTGGGGCGTTGGCCTTTTCGGCGGCTGGTGGCTGGCTTTTCGTGCGGCGACGCCACTCGGTCTGGCGGGCTTCTGGCTCGCCGCGTTGAGCGGCCTGGTGCTGGCTGCCGTGTTGCTGGGCGGCCTGCTCTGGCGCGTGGCGCAGCGAGCGGACTGAACGTCAGCTACCCAGCCAGGCGCGGCGCAGGGCGTTGGGTTTGCTGGCCGGCGTCAGACGTGCCGTGTCGGCCACAGGCGGGGCAAGCGTAACCGTGGTCTGAAGCAACTCGTCACGGCGGAAAGCGTGCACTCCAACCGTGTTGCCGGGCCGCTGGCGCGCCAGCAAGGCGTCGAAAGTCGCTGGGGTGATGCGCAGGCCGTCGAGAGCGACGAGTGTGTCCCCGGCCGAGAGTCCGGCGGCATGCGCTGCTCCGCCAGGGTGAACGGCGGCGAGGACGACTTCGTTGTTTTCAACCCGGGTGCGGATGCCGAGATCGACGCCATGCTTGGCCTTGGGGTCGGGGATCCATTCGAGGCGTAGGCCAGCCGTGGCGAGCAGGCGTTCGAGCGGCAGTTCGCGGGTGCCGTCGGTGTAGTCGGCAAAGAACCGCTTGAGCGAGAGGCCGGAAAGCTCCTCGGCGATCCGCCGGATGTCTTCATCGCCGACGCCAAGGCCAGTCAGCCCGTGGCGCTGCCACAATGCCTGCATTACCGCGTCGAGCGTGGCTTTGCCGCCGGCTCTCAGGGTGAGATCGAGAGCCAGGCCGAACAGAGCGCCTTTGGTGTAATAGCTGATCACGGCGTTCGGGGTGTTCTCGTCTTGCCTGTAGTACTTGATCCAGGCATCGAAACTCGATTCGGAGAGACTTTGCACCTGACGGCCGGGCGTCTTGCGGACGTTGGTGAGCGTTTCGCCGATGAGTTCCAGCCAGCTGGCGCGATCGATCACTCCGCTGCGGAGTAGGAAAAGATCGTCGTAGTAGGAAGTGAATCCTTCGAAAGCCCACAATAGGGACGTGTAGTTTTCACGCTCAAGGTCATAGGGGATGAAAGCCGCAGGCTTGATGCGCTTGACGTTCCAGGTGTGGAAATACTCGTGGCTGCAGAGGCCGAGAAAGCGCCGGTATCCCTCGCTGATTGTCGTTTGTCCGGGTTTGGGCAGATCCGCTCGTTTGCAGATCAGCGCCGTTGATGCGCGGTGCTCCAGGCCGCCATAGGCATCGCCGACGGCGGTGACGAGGAATACATAACGTGTCATCGGTGCCGGGCGGGCAAAGAAATCGATCTGCGCCGTGCAGATTTTTGCGAGATCGGCGGCCAGGCGCTCTGTGTCGCAATCGTGGCGCCCGGTGATCGCGACTTCATGAGGCACTCCGCCGGCTTCAAAGCTGAAGTGTGTGAACGACCCCATTTCGACGGGGTGGTCGATGAGTTCGTCGTAGTTGGCAGCCTGGAAAAGGCCAAAACCAAGGGGTTTGGCGGCACCTCGCTCACCACGTGCAGGAGGGAGCGAGGTCGCGAGGCGCCAATGCTTGTATGCGGTGCCGCTCGGCGGGGCAATGTGTACGAGGCACGGTGAATCTTCCTGGCCGAGCACGCGCAGGAAGACGCTGGTTCCGTTAAAGAAACCGTGCGTGGTGTCGAGATGCGCTCCGCGGACCGAGAGATCCCAGGCATACACGGTCATCGTGATGGTCAGCGGCTCGCTGCCTTTGACAGGGGCGGCCTGCCAGGTGTGTTTGTCTAGTTTTTTCAGGCGAACGGCTTTGCCGCCGGCTTCGGCACGGATGGAAACGATGTGCTTGGCGAATTCGCGCACCAGGTAACTGCCGGGAATCCAGGCCGGCAAGGCGAAGCGCTGTCCTTGCGGTGCAGGAGAAGTTACCGTGCAACTGACTTCGAAATGGTGCGCGGCCGGGTCGGCAGGATGCAGACGGTAGAAAACAGTGGGTTGCGGCATGGCGGTCATCCGGAAAAATACGGGTTGCGACGCTGATGGTCGGAGTCTAGATTCGATCTTTCTTCCTGTTCGAACACGGGAAATAACGCAGTCGGGCGTCAGGTCGGATCATATCAATCAGCCTCCGAAGGAGGAATCATGCGCCGAGTGTTTTATCCTGCGATGTGCCTCATGGGGCAATTGCGTTACGGGGCCAAGTTTGTCCTGATCGGCGGCCTGTCGCTGGTGGTCATCCTGGTTCTGGTGCTGGTGTTGTTGTCCGATCTGCGCAATACCATGCGGCTTACCGAGAATGGGCTGGATGGTTTGCGTGTGCTGGGCAAGGTGCATCGGGTAATCGAGTTCACTCAACAGCATCGGGGCCTGTCCTCGGGGGTGCTGAACGGAAATGCCGCCATGCGTGAGCCGCGTTCCGCCAAGGAAAAACAAGTGGAAGAGGCTTTTGCCGCGGCTGAGGCAGTCCTTCCGCAAGTTTTGCGGGTGCGGCCGGAGTGGCAGCGTATCCGTGAGTCGTGGCAGGCGATTGCGCGCGGTGGGCTGGCCTGGACGCCAGCCGAGAGCATCCGGCGGCACAGTGAAATGATTGACCAGATGATCCTGTTTCTGGTCGAGATTGGCGACCACAGCGGGCTGACGCTGGAGTCGGATCTGGCGGCCTACTACATGGTCGATACGATCGTCTCGAAAATGCCCCAACTGCTTGAATATCTGGGGCTGACTCGGGCGCGGGGAACGGGGGTGCTGGCGCGCAAGGCACTTTTGCCGGAGCTGAGAATTGACCTGATCTCCAGCCTGGCCTTGATGGAGGGCGCGTTGCGGGGGCAAAACATCAATCTTGAAAAAATCGGACAGGCCGACCCGGTGCTCAAGGCGGCATTGCAGTCTGGAGGCGGGGGGTTTACGGCCAGCACGCACAAGGTGTTTTCCGTGGTGCGGGAGGAGGTCCTCGGAGAGCGTTTCTCAATTTCTCCCGACGCGTATTTTGCCTTGACCACAGCCTTGCTCGACCAAGGGTACAAAATCATCTTCGAGTCGCTTTTGCCGCAGCTTGAAATCCGTCTGCAATCGCGCCTCGCATCGGATCGTTGGCGGTTGGTCGGGCTTGGTAGCCTGGCGGCGACCGTCATGCTGTTGGTGGCTTACCTGCTTGCCGGGACGGCGCTTTCGGTACGCGAAAGCGTGCACATTTTTCAGGAGGGGGCGCGGCGGATGGCCGAAGGCGATCTGACTGTGGCATTCGTGACGCCAGGCCGTGATGAGTTGCATCATGCCGGGCAGGATTTCAATGCCATGGCCCAGTCTTTGCGGTCCTTGTTAGCGCGGGTCAAGGCGGATGTCGATGACTTGCGCCGTTCGGCTGACGAACTGGCGACGAATAGCGAGGCGATTGGCCAGGCTTCGATCCAGCAAAGCGATGCGGCGACGGGCATGGCAGCATCGGTCCAGGAAATGACTGTGGGTGTTGACGCCATTGCCCAGAATGCGCGTGACGTTGAATCACTGAGCGATGATTCTGCGCAACTCGCCAGTCAGGGCGGCGAGGTGGTCGATGGCGTGGTCAACGAGATTCGGGGTGTCGCGCAATCAGTCAACGAGGCGGCAGCAACGGTCGAGGAGCTCGGCCGCGAGTCGGAGCGTATTTCGGCGATCGTTGCGGCAATCCAGGATGTGGCTGGGCAGACGAACTTGTTGGCGCTCAATGCGGCCATTGAAGCGGCGCGGGCGGGCGAGGCCGGCCGGGGATTCGCCGTGGTGGCCGACGAAGTACGCAAGCTCTCGGAACGTACCGCGCAATCGGCGCACGAAATCTCGGCGATGATTGCTGCGGTTCAGTCTGGTACAGCGGCTTCGGTGAGCGGCATGCAGGCCGGGGTCGCACGGGTGGCAGGAGGCGTCGCCCAGGCGGAGCTGGCCGGACGTTCGATCGGCGAGATCCGGGCGCGGTCGCGACAGGTGCGCGAAGCGGTTTCGGGAATTTCAGCCTCCCTGCGCGAACAGAGTGCGGCGAGTACGGAGTTGGCACGGCATGTCGAGCGTATTGCCCAAATGGCCGAGGAAAACAATGCAGCGGTGCAGGGCAGTCTGGATACGGCACGGCGCCTCCATCGGCTGGCCAGTTTGCTCGATGAGGAAGTGCGGGGCTTCAGAGTCTGAACGGGGGGTGTGCGATCTTACGGTCTGACCAGCGGTGGAGGAGGTGTGCAGCAAAATTGAACGTTTTTTTGATTCCTTGCTCCAATCCATCCATTCCAGCCGTACGCGCGTAACTTGTGGCAAAAAACCATATCGGTTTTCCACAGGTCCCGACCGCTCATGCTTGACGTTCAGTTGTGCTAGATTCACTTGTTGGATTTTGTCCATCCACTTCAGCCTGAAATCATGCCACTTCCTCCCCCCAGCGCAGCGCGTGAACGCCTGCATCGACGCTCCGTTCAGCTCGACGGATTTAAGCGCGTCGACGGGATGTGGGACATTGAAGCGCGCCTCGTCGATGTCAAGGACAGAGAATATCCCTTGGCCTCCGGCCTGCGTCGGCCCGGGGAGGCGGTCCACGATCTGTGGGTTCGTGTCACCATCGATGCCGAAATGAACATTCTGGCGGCTGAGGCATGTTCGGATGCCACACCGTATCCAGGGTATTGCGACACCATTGCGCCGGCTTATCGGCGCATCGTCGGCCTTAACCTCTTTCGCGGATTCCGCAAGGCGGTTCGTGAACTTCTTGGCGGAACCCATGGCTGCGCGCATCTGAGCGAGTTGCTGATGTTCCTGCCGACTGCTGCACTTCAGACTTTTGCCAGCGAGATTCGTGAAGACGATGATCGTGGCGGCAAGCCTTATCAGCTTGACCGTTGCCATGCGCTGGTTTCCGATTCGGACGCAGTACAGCGCTACTATCCGCGCTGGTACCGTGACCAAAGCCCGGGGTAGGGGCTTGAACTGCCCGCACTACGTCACTTCATTCCAAACAAGGATGGCGCATGAAAATTCATGAATATCAGGGAAAAGAGCTGCTGCAGAAATATGGCGTGGTTGTGCCGCGCGGAATCTTTTGTCAGTCGGTCGATGACGCTGTAAAAGCGGCACAGACGCTGGGTGGTGATATCTGGGTCGTCAAGGCCCAGATTCACGCAGGCGGTCGCGGCAAAGGCGGCGGCGTCAAGCTGGCGCGCTCGCTTGACGATGTGCGCACCCACGCCAACAACATTCTTGGCATGCAACTGGTGACCCACCAGACGGGGCCACAGGGGCAAAAGGTTCGCCGCCTGCTGATCGCCGAAGGCGTCGACATCAAGAAGGAGTACTACGTTGCTGCGCTGACCGACCGCGCTTCCCAGAAGGTGGTGATGATGGCTTCGTCGGAAGGCGGCATGGACATCGAGGAAGTGGCGCACGCTACACCCGAAAAAATCCTCAAGGTTTTCATCGACCCGGCGACCGGTCTGACCGATGCGCAGGCGCTTGAACTGGCGCAAGGAATCGGCATTCCGGCCGGTTCGATCGAGCGTGCCGTGGCGGCGTTCAAGGGGCTGTACACCTGCTATATGGAGACCGATGCCTCGCTCGCCGAAATCAATCCGCTGATCCTCGAGGGCGACGGTGCGATCAAGGCCATCGATGCCAAGTTCGTTTTCGACTCGAACGCGCTTTACCGTCAGCCGGAAATCCAGGCCATGCGTGACTTTGACGAGGAAGATCCGGACGAAATCGAAGCTTCCAAGTTCGACCTCGCCTACATTTCGCTCGACGGTAACATCGGTTGCCTGGTTAACGGTGCCGGTCTGGCCATGGCCACCATGGATACCATCAAGCTGTTCGGTGCCGAACCGGCGAATTTCCTTGACGTGGGTGGCGGCGCGACGACCGAGAAGGTCACCGAGGCCTTCAAGATCATGCTCAAGAACCCGAAGGTCAAGGGCATCCTGGTCAATATCTTTGGCGGCATCATGCGCTGCGACACGATTGCCAATGGCGTGGTTGCCGCGGCGCGCGAAACGCACCTGTCGGTTCCGCTGGTCGTCCGCATGAAGGGCACCAACGAGGAATTGGGCAAGCAGATCCTGCGTGAGTCCGGTCTGCCGATCATTTCCGCCGATACCATGGCCGAAGCGGCCCAGAAGATCGTCGACGCGGTCAAGTAAGGAGTTATTGAATGTCCATCCTCATCAATAAAGATACCAAGGTCATCACCCAGGGGATCACCGGCAAGACCGGTCAGTTCCATACCGAGAAGTGCCAGGAGTACGCCAACGGCAAGAACTGTTTTGTTGCCGGCGTGAACCCGAAAAAAGCCGGCGAGAAGATTTTCGATATTCCGATCTACGCGTCGGTCAAGGACGCTGCGGCGCAAACCGGCGCGACCGTCTCGGTCATCTACGTGCCGCCGGCAGGCGCTGCCGATGCGATCTGGGAAGCCGTCGAGGCCGAACTTGACCTCGTCATCTGCATCACCGAAGGCATCCCGGTGCGCGACATGCTCATGGTGCGCAACAAGATGAAGGCCAAGGTTGCTGCGGGCGGCAAGGAAACCCTGCTGCTCGGCCCGAACTGCCCCGGCCTGATCACCCCCGATGAAATCAAGATCGGCATCATGCCCGGACACATCCACCGCAAAGGGCGGATCGGCGTGGTCTCGCGTTCCGGAACGCTGACCTACGAAGCCGTCGCGCAGTTGACCGAAATCGGCCTCGGCCAGTCGTCGGCGGTGGGCATCGGCGGGGATCCGATCAACGGTCTCAAGCACATCGATGTCATGAAGCGCTTCAACGACGATCCCGATACCGACGCCGTCATCATGATCGGCGAAATCGGTGGCCCGGACGAGGCTGAAGCCGCCCTGTGGTGCAAGGACAACATGAAGAAGCCGGTCGTCGGCTTCATCGCCGGGGTGACTGCGCCTGCCGGTAAGCGTATGGGGCATGCTGGTGCGCTGATTTCAGGTGGCGCCGATACTGCGGATGCCAAGCTGGCGATCATGGAAGAGTGTGGCTTCAAGGTGACGCGCAACCCGTCCGAGATGGGGCGTTTGCTCAAGTCCCTCCTCTAAGCCATTCTGCGCAGGGAAGAAAACGCCGGAGGCATTGCCTCCGGCGTTTTCTTTTGGTGTGCTCGCGGAGCGACAGTAAATATCTTTACGGTGTTTTCTATCTGTGAAAAGAGATGTTCCGGTGCGGTGCGGGGAGTAGACTTGCCGAGAGGCACGTCGCGACAAGCTGATCCATCAACCAAAAACTTCAGGGAGGGCATCATGCGGTTCAGACAGTTCAGATATCTCACCGGCGTTGCTGCGCTGTTTCTGGCGTGGCAGGCCTTCGCCAATGAGCCGGCCATCGCACCGGAAATCCGCAGGACATTTGAGGCCGTGTCCGCCCAGCCGCAGGTCAAGGAGGCGCTGGCCTTCATCAAGGCCGACGAGGCAAACACGCTGGCCGAGCAGAAAGCCATCACGGTGATTCCTTCGCCGCCGTTCAAGGAACAGGTGCGCGCCGAGGATTTTCTGCGCCGCCTGAAGGCCCAAGGATTTGCGCAGGCCTACATCGACAAGGAGGGTAATGTCATTGCCCGGCGCGCCGGGCGCGGGAATGGGCCGAAACTGGTTGTCTCGGCGCATCTGGATACGGTGTTCCCGGCGAAAACCGATTTGACGATCAAGGAGAAGGACGGTCGGCTCTATGCGCCAGGGATCGGCGACGATACCCGCGGTCTGGTCGAGTTGCTCGGCCTCGCGCGAGCCCTGGAGCGGGCGAAAATCGCTACGGTCGGAGAGATCTGGTTTGTCGGCACGGTCGGCGAAGAGGGCTTGGGGGATTTGCGCGGGGTGCGCGCCTTGTTCAACGAACATAAGGATCTCGACGGTTTCCTGTCGATCGATTCCTCTCGTCCCGAGAACATCACTTACCTCGCGGCAGGCAGCAAGCGCTATCGCGTCAAGTTCAGCGGTCCGGGCGGACACAGTTATGGAGCCTTCGGACTGCCATCGGCGATTCATGCCATGGGGCGCGCGATCGCCAAGATCGCCGACCTGCGTACGCCGGCGCAACCCAAGACGACCTTCACGGTTGGTACGGTCGCAGGGGGAACTTCGGTCAATTCGATTGCCGGGGATGCGGTTTTTGAGCTCGATATGCGTGGCGTGGACATGGGGCCGCTACAGGCTTTTGAAGCACAGGCGATGCAGGCTGTGCATGCCGCCGTGGCCGAGGAGAATGCTCGGTGGAACAGCGATAAGCTGTCGGTGAGCATCGAGCCCGTCGGCGCGCGTCCTGCGGGAATGCAGCCGGCCGACGCCCCGATCATTCAGAGCGAAATGCTGGCAATCCAGTCCATCGGGCTAAAACCCGTATTGACCGGGCCTGCCAGTACCGATGCCAACCTGCCGATCAGCCTCGGTGTGCCGGCGCTGGCGATCGGTCGTGGCGGGGTGAGTGGGGCCTCGCATTCGCTCGAAGAATGGTACGACGCGAAGGACGCCTATCTGGGGGTGCAAAAGACCTTGCTGACCATCCTCACGCTGGTTGGTGTCGATGGGGTAACACAGCCCGTTCTTGCCAAACGGCCGTCGCGCTAAACGCCGCTCGCGTTGAACGATCCGCAGCCATATCCACGGCCCTGTGGCTGTGCGTATGGCTGCGAGGCGTTCAGCGTGACTCTTTGATGGCCCGCCCGTTGGTCGGTTGCGTCGGACGGGCGTTGTTTTTGTATAGCGTGGCAAACCCGGCCAGTTGCTCTTTCGAGAGCTGGATCGGTGTTTTGAGGACCAGCCAGCGAACCCCTTCCGTGCACGGAGGGGTCGTCAGCGATCCCATGAAGGTGTAGTAGGTGCGCTTCTTGGGCAGGATGAGCGAGGGATCGATGCGTACCTCGGCGGGGCTGACGGCTTTTCCCTTCTCCAGCGGCAGATTGTTCCACAGGGTGCGAATCAGCGGGTGCTCCTTCTTTCCAGCCTCGATGAGTACAGCGACGACGGCCAGGCGTCCTTCCTGATCCTGGTGCACGAGGTGCACGGACATGGCGTACGCTTTGCCGTCGATTTTTTCTTCGCTCGGCCGGTGAAAGTGAAGGCTTTTCAGCTCGTAGCGCGCACCCTCAATCACCATGTGGCCGGCAGACTGAGTGTCGACCTTGACCGTGTGCCCGGTATCCTCGATGCGCAGTGCTGTCGGGGCATAGGCGAATTCGATGTCAGGCAGGTCGGCGTGGACGGTCTTTCTGAGGTCGATGGGTGATTGCTGCTGACCAAGGCTGCAGGCGGCGTAGAGATGGCTCAAGCTGCCCCAGCGCACCGGGCCGCTTTCACCTGAGTAGCTCCAGGCCGGAGGCGGTGGTGGCGGTGGTGGCGGTGCCGTTTTCTTCCCTTTTTTGACTGGCTCCTTGGGTTCCTCGGGCGGAGGAGGCGGAGGGGGTGGAGGCGGCGGTTCTGCTGGTTTGGGAGGTGGGGCGCAGACCGCGCGCAGAATGCTTTCGACGTTGGATTCTGGCGCTACCGCGGCGAAATCGTTTCCGTCGCTGGTTTCACTGGATAGCAACGATCCATCGGCGGCTTCGTAGCGGGTGCTTGATATCGCGAATTGGCGCTTGACGCAGTCGAACTCGAGCAAGACAAGCTGGCGGCGGTAGGTGAATGCACCGGAGTCGAGCAACTGTGGGTTGGTATAGGTGGTACGAGCCCAGACACGGACGGTGTCCTTGGCTGGTCGAAGGAGGCTGGCTTTGTCGTATTCCACCTGCACATCAGTTTTTTTACGCACGCTTTGCCATTGCACCGCATGGGCATCGGTAAAGAGCAGCAGCGCTGGCGCGGCCAGAGCAAGACAGGCAATTGGTTTGGGCAACATGGTGGTCGGGTCGGTGAGTGCGTTATGGTTGGAATGGTAGCGAATCGAACGGGGTCATTGCCAGTTCGCCATCTGCGATAGGTGCCGATGGCATGCTCAGTCGCTAGAATAGCGATTTTGCCGCAGTTCTATTCTGGAGATTGTGCATGGCTTTGTATCTCGATGAGCAAACGGTTGCTGAACTGATCGACATGCCCCTGGCACTGGATGCGGTTGAGGCGGCGCATCGCCAGCTCTCGCAAGGCGGCGGGGTCGATGTGGCGCGCCAGCGTACCCGCCTTCCCCAGGCCGCCTTGCATATTTTGCAAGGCGCTTTGCCGGAGGAGGATGCGTTCGGTTACAAGGCGTATACGACGAGCCGACAAGGCGCTCGATTTCTGGTCCACCTCTTCTCCGCCTCGTCGGGCGCGTTGCGTGCGGTCATCGCCGCAGACCGACTGGGCATGATGCGCACGGCAGCGGCTTCCGGCCTGGCAACGCGCCTGCTGGCGAACGAAGATGCTGATGTGCTGGGGCTGTTCGGCTCCGGCTGGCAGGCCGAAGGGCATCTCGAGGCCATTGCGGCAGTGCGTTCCCTGCGTGAGGTCAAGGTGCATGCACGTAACGCAGAACGTCTGGGGAGCTTTTGTGAGCGCATGAGCGAACGCCTACGGGTGCCTGTTACTCCCTGTGCCAGCCCCGAGGCGACGGTGCGCGGGAGCCGGATCGTCAGCACGGTGACCACCGCCGTCAGCCCGCTTTTTGAAGCCGCCTGGCTCGAGCCCGGTACGCACATCAATGCTGCCGGTTCGAACGCACTAATCCGTCGCGAGATCGGCGAAGATGTGGTGCGCCTTTGCCAGCCGGTCGTTGTCGATACGGTGGCGACGGCACTCAAGGAGGCCGGGGATTTGTTGCCCTTGCTGGAGAAAGGGCGCCTGGCCGAGCGCCAATTGGTCGAGCTAGGCGACGTTCTGATCGGGCGTATACCCGGGCGTCGCCAAGCCGATGACATTACCCTGTTCGAGTCGCAGGGGCTGGCCGTTCAGGACCTGGCGCTGGCTGTTCGGCTTGAGGCTCGGGCCCGGGCGCGCGGCCTTGGCGTCGAACTCCCCTACGGCGGATGACATGCCGTTGCGTTCCCGGGTTGCCGGAGAGGGGCTTCACAGGCTAGTCTGTGAAGGATGCATGTGGCGTTTCACCACCATGGCTCAATGCAAGTGGATCCTGCGTCATTCGCGAACGAGCGGAAAGGGGGCGTTGTGAGCAGCAGTTTGGGTTCTGCGCTGGAAGTCGTCATGCGTACCGATCCGGGGCTGGTCCGGGAGCATAACGAAGATGCCGTATTTGCCAATCCGAATCTTGGCTGCGTGGTTCTGGCCGACGGCATGGGCGGCTACAACGCCGGTGAGGTGGCGAGCGGCATGGCCACTACCCGCTTTAGTGCCGAAGTCGAGGCGGCGCTGACCGGGCGGCCACCCGAAGCGTCGGACGGGCCGGGGCACGGGGCATTTGCCCTGCGCTGCTTGCACGATGCGATCATTGATGCCAATGCGGCGATATTTGAAGCGGCGCAGGCGCACACGCAGTATGCCGGGATGGGGACGACCCTGGTCGCGGCACTGTTTTTTGACGACCGTGTGGCGGTCGCGCATGTCGGCGACTCCCGTCTTTACCGGATGCGGGATGGTGAATTGCAGCAGCTAACGCGAGATCACTCGCTGCTCCAGGAACAGATCGACAGCGGCTTGCTATCGGCCGAAGAGGCGCGCTTTTCCTTGCATAAGAATCTGGTGACCCGCGCTTTGGGGGTCGATCCGGTGGTTGAGCCCGAGATCGCTGAATTTGCTGTTTTGCCTGGCGATATGTATCTGCTGTGCTCGGACGGGCTGAACGATATGGTTTCGGATGAGGATATCGCTCTGGCGCTTGATGCCTTTGGCGTCAATCTCGAACTTGCGGCAACCCATCTGGTGCAGATGGCAAATGATAACGGCGGGCGTGATAATGTCTCGCTCATTCTGGTCCGTGTGCATAGCGCATTTCCTGCGGCACGCGGTTGGTGGTCGGCATTCAGGGATCGGTTCGCATAACAACAAGGCGAAAAGGACGGGAAGGCAATGGCAAAACTGATACTCAGTATGGACGGGCTCGTTCTCAAGGAGATTCCGCTCGTCAAGGAACGGATGACCATCGGTCGTCGCCCGAACAACGACATCCAGATCGATAATCTGGCCATCAGCGGCGAGCATGCCGCCGTCGTGACAATTCTCAACGACTCCTTCCTTGAGGATCTGAACAGCACGAACGGCACTTTGGTTAATGGGCAGCCGATCAAGAAACACTTCCTCAAGAACAACGATGTCGTCGAGCTTGGGAAATACAAGCTCAAGTACATTGGTGAGCACGCTGTGCCGCAGGATGCGTCGGACTTCGAGAAAACGATGATTCTGCGCCCGGGGGGCGTGCGTCCTGCGCCCGCAGCCGAGCCAGCGCCTGCACCTTCGGGCCGGCTGGAAGAGCCTCTTGCGGCTCCGCGCGCCGAGGCGAAACCCGCGGTTTCGCCCTCGGCCACGCCAACACAGCCGCTGGCGGCGCTCCAGGTGCTCAACGGCACGAATGCTGGGCGTGAATTGGAATTGACCAAAACACTGACGACTCTGGGCAAGCCTGGGGTGCAGGTTGCCGTGATCGCGCGTCGCCCCCAGGGGTACTTCATCACGCATGTCGAAGGGGCACAATTCCCGGTGGTCAATGGGGTGGCGATCGATGCCCAGGCGCACGCGCTCAAGGATCACGACGTGATCGAGCTGGGCGGGATCAAAATGGCGTTCTTCCTCAAGGGCTGAGGCAGTTCGTCGGGCCGAGGCGGGGAGCGGGGTGAGACGTCACCTGGTACGCATGGTTCTTGGCCTGTGCCTCGGCCTGGTTTTTCTTGGGCACGCCTACCATCTCTATCGCATCCCTCTGCTTAGTACGCTCGACGCCTTCGTTTACGATGCGCGCCTGGCATTGACAGCCCCGGGTGGGCGCGATGAGCGCATCGTCATTGTCGATCTGGATGAGGCGAGTCTGGCTGAGGTCGGGCGTTGGCCCTGGGCGCGCGACCAGATGGCCGCTCTCGTCGACCGGTTGTTCGATGAGTATCGCATTCGCCTCCTGGCCTTCGATGTGGTTTTCGCCGAACCGGACACCAGTTCCGGATTGGCTACGCTCGAGCGCCTCGCGGGCAACGAATTGCGCGGTGAGGGGAGGTTTATCCAGGCGCTTGAGCGTTTGCGTCCGGCACTCGACCATGACCAACGGTTTGCCGACGCCTTGCGTGGCCGGTCCGTGGTCATGGGGTATTACCTGAACAACTTCAGTACGGTCCAAAGGCATGGTGCTTTGCCTGAACCGGTTTTGCAGCGGGAAGAGGGGAGTGTGCTTTCCCCGTTTGCCACTCATTGGTCTGGCTATGGCGGAAATCTCCCGGTTCTGGCGCAGGTTGCCGCCAGTGCCGGACACTTCACTCCACTCCAGGATGCCGACGGGGTGGTCAGGCGGGTACCGCTTCTGGTCGGAATTGATGGGGGGTACTACGAAGCCTTGTCACTGGCGGTGGTCCGCCGCTTGTTCGGCGATGCGCCTGTGCGCCCGTTGTTCGCGGAGGGCGCAGGCGAGCAAGGCCTGGGGCCTGAGTGGCTTGGGATCCGGACGCCAAACCGTGAACTGCGCATCCCGGTCGATGCTCAAGTGGCGACATTGATCCCGTACCGCGGGGAGCAGGGCAGCTTCTCTTACCTCAGCGCGGCCGATGTTCTCGCGGGGCGTGCCCCGGCCAGCCGGTTGAACGACCGTATCGTGATCGTCGGGACAACCGCGCCGGGGCTCATGGATCTGCGCTCGACGCCGGTCGGCGCGGCGTATCCAGGAGTCGAGATTCATGCCAACCTGATTGCCGGGATGCTCGATGGCGAGATCAAGGCCAAACCTGAATACGTCCTTGCGCTGGATTTTCTGCAGGTGTTGTTGTGTGTGCTGGTGCTGGCCCTGGGCTTGCCGTTCCTCGGGCCGCGCTGGGCAACGCTGCTCGGCTTGTTTGTCAGTGCTGGCTTGGCTGCGGCAAATCTGGCGTATTGGCATGCCGGTCTGGCCGTGCCAATTGCGGCGGCGTTTTGTGTCAGCGTCCTGCTGTACGCCTTTAACATGTGCTGGGGGTATTTTGTCGAGTCGCGCAGCAAGCGCCAGTTCGCTGACCTATTCGGTCAGTATGTGCCGCCCGAACTGGTCGATGAAATGGCGCGCGACCCGGTGCGCTACAGCATGGATGGGCGTAATGCCGAACTGACGGTGTTGTTTGCCGACGTGCGCGGCTTCACTTCGATCTCGGAAGGGCTGGACCCACACGAGCTGACCTGTCTGATGAATGCCTACCTGAGTACGATGACCGAAGTCATTCGGCGGCACCGGGGGACACTCGACAAGTACATCGGGGATGCGATCATGGCGTTCTGGGGGGCGCCGGTTGCCGATGCCGATCATGCTCGCCATGCCGTCGAGGCAGCGCTTGATATGCAGCGCGCCGTGCGCACCCTGGATGCACAGTTTACGGAGCGCGGCTGGCCGCTGCTCCATATCGGGGTCGGGATCAATACCGGCACCATGACCGTCGGTGACATGGGGTCTTCGGTGCGTAAGGCTTACACGGTCATGGGCGATGCGGTGAATCTTGCCTCGCGCATCGAAGGGCTGACCAAGCAGTATGGGGTTGGCATCGCGATCGGCGAGGAAACGCGTGCCCGGATAGGCGACTATGCCTGCCGCGAAATTGATCGGGTACGGGTCAAAGGCAAGGCGCAGCCGGTCGCCTTGTACGAGCCGCTGGGAGAGGCCGCAGGCGTGGATGTTTTGGTTCGGGCTGAACTCGGCTTGTGGGAGCAGACGCTTGCGTATTATCGTTCGCAGAACTGGGATGCGGCAGAAGCATCCCTTGATGAGTTGTGCGCGATGCAACCCGATAGCGGGCTTTACCGCTTGTATCGCGAGCGCTTGAATCACTTCCGGCGGAAGCCGCCGGGGGACGGTTGGGATGGTGTGACGGCGTTTGCCACGAAATAATGGTTTTTCGATCCATTGATTCGCAGAGCCTGGGGTGTGCGTATGAAAGTCAGGGTACTCGGCTGTAGCGGTGGTATCGGCGGGCATAAGCTGCGCACCACGTCGATGCTTGTCGATCATGATGTTCTGATCGATGCCGGAACCGGCGTCGGTGATTTGCCGTTGGATGCTTTGGCGGCGATCGATCACGTTTTCGTGACGCATTCCCACCTTGACCATATCGCGGCCCTGCCGTTGATGATCGACTCGGTCGCCGACTTGCGCGAGCGGCCGGTGACGGTGCATGCCTGCCAGGCAACCTTGACCATCCTCAAGCAGCACATCTTCAACTGGGCAATCTGGCCAGATTTCAGCGAGATCAAGGTACGGCGCAGGCCGCTGATGCAATACCGGGCAATCGAGGTCGGGCAGACACTTTCCCTCGGCGCGCGTGCTTTTACGGCCCTGCCGGCCCGGCATACCGTGCCAGCCCTCGGCTTCCATCTCGACTCCGGCCAGGGCAGCCTCGTGTTTACCGGTGATACGGCAGGCTCTGATGAGTTATGGCCGATTGTTAATGCCATTGGCAATCTGCGATACCTGATCATCGAGACGGCGTTTCCCGACCGCGAGCGGAGCCTGGCCGAGGTTTCCAAGCACCTTTGTCCGAGCCTGCTGGTCGCAGAACTCGCCAAGCTTGAGCGTCTGCCTGAGATCTTCATCACACATCTGAAGCCCGGCCAGATCGAACAAATCATGGGAGAAATCACCCGGTGCGCAGCACGGTTCAATCCGCAGATGCTGCATAACGATCAAGTCTTTGAGTTCTGAACTATGAGCGGCGACCTTACTTTTCGGCTGGATTTTCTCAAGCGCCTGCAGACGGTCAGCAACAAGATCCACGCGACAGGCAATCTCGATGAGCTGATGCTCGAATTGTCCACTGATCTGTGCGAACTGTTCGAATGCGATCGGCTGACGCTCTATGCCGTGAGCGAGGACCGGCAGAGCATCGTGTCCAAGGTCAAGACCGGCTTGCACTCCTTCAAGGACATTCGTTTGCCGATATCCGAGCAGAGTGTTGCAGGTTTTGTGGCCAAGATGCGCAAGCGACTCAACCTGCGCGATGTCTATGATCAAGAAGAACTGATGCAGCATAGTCCGCGCCTGCGGTTTCTGAGTGAGGTCGATCAGCGGACGGGGTATCGCAGTCGGCAGATGCTTGCCGCGCCGATTGTCGATGCGCCGACCGGCGAATTGCTCGGGGTCGTCCAGTTCATCAATCGGCGCGACGAACAGGCTTTCCCTGCGCTCGCAGAAGAAGGGATCACCAGCCTGGCGCAGACCCTGGCGGTGGCTTTCGTGCAGCGCCAGAAGCCGCGTCCGGCGATTCGCACGCGCTACGATGGACTGGTGGCAGATGCGGTGCTTTCTGCGGCGGAGCTCGATCTTGCGCAGCGTTCGGCGCGGCGCAAGGGGCTGGAGCTCGAGGATGTCCTGCTGCGCGAGTTTCAGGTCCCACCAGCCGCCATCGGCCGCGCACTGGCTTCGTTCTTCGGCGTCCCGTATGAGCCGTTTCGGGCGGGGCGCGTCAAGCCTTTGGATCTGCTCAAAAACCTCAAGCGTGACTATGTCGAAAGCAATCTCTGGCTACCGGTCGAGGAAGGCAGCGAAGGCATCGTGGTCGTGGCGCCAGATCCTGAGCGCGTGCGCAGTTCGCGCGTGGTTGAGAATATCTTTCCGCGTGGGCGGATTACCTACCGGGTAACCACGGTTTTGGAATTCCGGCAGGGTGTCGACCAGTTTTTTGGCGCGCTGGCCGACATGGGGTCGCTCGGCGAGATGCTCTCCGGCATGGAGGATGGTGATGTCAGCGAGCCCGGCAGTTCAGGCGATGACCTTTCTGCAGCGAGCGACAACGAACTGGTGCGGCTGGTTAACAAGATCATCGTCGATGCCTATCAGCAAGGGGCGTCGGATATTCACATCGAGCCGAGGCCGGGTAAGGAAAAAACCCTGATCCGTTTCCGCAAGGACGGTTCGCTCTCTCCGTATATCGAGATTCCGGCGTCGTATCGCAATGCGCTGGTGGCGCGCCTCAAGATCATGTGCGATCTCGATATTTCGGAGCGACGGAAACCACAGGACGGCAAGATCAAGTTCCGCAAGTTCGGTCCGCTCGATATCGAGTTGCGCGTTGCCACCCTGCCCACGGCAGGCGGCCTGGAAGATGTGGTGATGCGCATCCTGGCAGCGGGCGAACCGATTCCACTTGATCAGCTCGGGGTGCTGCCCGATAACCTGCGGCGCTTGAAGGATGCAGTTGGCAAGCCCTATGGTTTGTTCTTTGTCTGCGGGCCGACAGGGTCGGGCAAGACGACAACGCTGCATTCGATCCTTAATTTCATTAATACCCCGGAAACCAAGATCTGGACGGCCGAAGATCCGGTGGAGATCACCCAGAAGGGGTTGCGTCAGGTACAGGTTAACAAGAAAGCCGGGCTCGATTTTGCCACGGTGATGCGTTCGTTCCTGCGTGCCGATCCGGATGTGATCATGGTTGGCGAAATGCGCGATCGCGAGACGGTGAGCATTGGTATCGAGGCCTCACTCACCGGTCATCTGGTCTTTGCCACCTTGCACACCAACAGTGCCCCGGAATCGATCAACCGCTTGCTCGACATGGGCATGGATCCGTTCAACTTTGCCGATGCCTTGCTCGGCATCTTGGCCCAGCGTCTGGCCAAACGCCTGTGCAAGGAGTGCAAGGTCGCTTACGCGCCGTCAGCAGAGGAGATTGATCGTCTGCTTGGTGAGTACTGCGAGGAGCTCGCTCAGACCGATAGCTGGCAACGCGATCCGGTGGCGGCACGTGCGGCAGTGCTGGACGAATGGCGGCGAGCTTACGCGCGCGACGGAGCGTTTTCGCTTTGCCGCGCCAAGGGCTGTGAAGCCTGCGGCGGAAGTGGTTATCGCGGGCGGGTCGGGTTGCATGAATTGTTGATCGGCAGCGATCGGCTCAAGAAGCAGATCCAGGAGCATGCGCGCGTCGCCGAGCTGTTTACCACGGCGCTCAATGAAGGCATGCGCACGCTGAAAATGGATGGCATCGAGAAAATCCTCTCCGGCGTGACTGACCTCAAGCAGGTTCGTGCCGTTTGCATCAAATAGCCGGAGGGCGGCATGGATACCATGAGCGATCTATTTCGTCGATTCGAGCAACTCAACGCCATCGGCGCTGCGCTCTCCAGTGAGCGCAATCTGGACCGGCTGCTGGAGAGCATCCTGATTGCAGCCAAGGCGATTACGCATGCCGACGGCGGTACGTTGTACCGCATGAGCGAGGACGCGCGGCGCCTCCATTTTGCGATTGTGCGTACCGATTCCTTGGGCATCGCCTTCGGCGGGGTGGAGGGGGCGGCGCTGCCTGCACATTTTGGCGATCTGGATCTCTACCTTGCCGATGGGGCGGAGAACAATACCCTGGTCGCCGCCTATTCGGCCCTGCACAAGGAAACGGTCAATATCGCCGATGCCTACGTCGCGCAAGGTTTCGATTTTTCCGGAACGCGTCGCTTCGACGCGACAACGGGTTATCGCTCGCGCTCATTTCTGACGGTGCCGCTGAAGAACCACGAGAACGAGGTCATCGGCGTGCTGCAGTTGATCAATGCCCTGGCACCGGACGGCCAGGTCCAGGAGTTTTCCCTGGCTGATCAGCAATTGGCCGAGTCGCTGGCGTCGCAGGCGGCCGTTGCCCTGACCAACCGCTTGCTGATCGATCAGATGGAGCGCCTGTTCGAGTCGTTCATTTCGTTGATCAACCTGGCCATCGATGAAAAATCGCCTTATACCGGGGGGCACTGCCAGCGTGTGCCGACGCTGACCATGATGCTGGCCGAAGCGGCCAGTGCTGACAGCGAAGGGGCGTTGGCCGACTTTGCACTGAGCGACAAGGATCGCTACGAGCTCAAGATTGCTGGCTTGCTGCACGATTGCGGCAAGGTGACGACGCCGGTGCACGTCGTCGACAAGGCCACCAAGCTACAGACGATTTTTGACCGAATCGCGTTGATCGATACGCGATTCGAGGTCGTGCGCCGGGATGCCGAGATTGAGTCGCTGCGTGCCGTGCTGGCGGGCGAAGACCCGGATGTGGCCGCCCGGAAACTGGCGGAACGACACGCAGTACTTGAATCGGATCGTGACTTCTTACGCCAGGTCAATCGCGGCGTGGAATCCATGCGCGAGGAGGATCAGGCACGGGTCAGGCACATTGCCACGGCGTATCGCTGGCAGGACGAAGACGGCGAGATGCGTGATTTTCTCTCGGCCAACGAAATGGAGAATCTGACCATTCGTGCTGGGACGCTGACAGCGGATGAGCGCCAGATCATCAACCATCACATCGTGGCCACGATCAAAATGCTCGAGGCGCTGCCCTGGCCCAAGCATCTGGCGCGGGTGCCGGAATATGCAGGGGGGCACCATGAGCGCATGGATGGCAAGGGTTACCCCAAAGGCCTGCGCCGGGAGGAGATGTCGATTCCGGCACGGATCATGGGCATTGCCGATATTTTCGAGGCGCTGACGGCGCATGATCGCCCCTACAAGCCGGGGCTCAAACTGTCGGTCGCTTTGCGCATCCTGCGCAATTTCCGCGATAACGGCCACGTCGATCCCGATCTCTTCGATGTCTTCGTGCGGCGCAAGGTGTATCTCGACTATGCGCATGCCTACCTTGATCCCGAGCAGATTGACGAGCCGGATGTCATGTAACGGAAGGTCGGGCGGCTAATTTACGCCTTTGTTCGGCAAGAAGGGCAAGGTCCGCGGGTTTCGCGCTAAAATCCCGGTTTTGCCGTTCGTCTTCCTGCGCTTATGTTCATTCTTGCCCCCAGCATCCTGTCGGCCGATTTCACCCGGCTGGGTGCCGAAGTCACCGATGTCATCGCCTCCGGTGCCGACTGGATCCATTTCGATGTAATGGATAACCATTACGTTCCCAATCTCACGGTCGGTCCGATGGTTTGCGCGGCGATCCGGCCGCTGACCTCGGCGACGATCGACGTCCATCTGATGGTCAAGCCGGTTGACCGCATCATTCCCGATTTCGCCAAGGCCGGGGCGAACATGATTACCTTTCATCCGGAAGCTTCGGAGCATGTCGACCGCAGTCTGTCGCTGATTCGCGAGCACGGGTGTCAGGCTGGCCTCGTCTTTAATCCGGCGACGCCGCTCGAGTACATGGACTACGTCATGGACAAGCTCGATATGGTTCTGCTGATGGGCGTCAATCCGGGCTTTGGCGGGCAAGCCTTCATTCCGGCGACGCTCGACAAGCTGCGCGCTGTGCGGGCAAAAATCGATGCCTATACCCAAAGAACGGGGCGGCGCATCCGCCTGCAAATTGACGGTGGTGTGAAGGTCGACAACATTGCCGAGATTGCGCGTGCCGGGGCCGATACCTTTGTCGCCGGATCGGCCGTTTACGGTGCGGCGCGTTCAACAGATGCGCATCGTTACGACACGGTGATTGCCGCCTTGCGAGCCCAGTTGTCGGTGCTCGGATTTGCCAAATGATTCTGAATGACTGCACCATGAATAACCCGAACCAGGCAATACAAACACTGGCCGTCGATGCCGTTCTCTTTGATCTTGACGGGACGCTGGTCGACAGCGTGGCTGACCTTTATCTCGGCGTGTGCGGCATGCTGCGCGACCTCGGGCGGCCACAGATTCCGGTCGAGGATGTGCGGGCCTATGTCGGACGCGGCATGCACAACCTCGTCAAGCGCGTCCTGGCGGGCAATCTCGAAGCCAGTGAAGACCCGACCCCGGCGCCGCAACATGCCGTCGACAGTTTTCGCCGCCACTATGCCGAGGCCAACGGCAAGCACGCGGCGTGCTATCCCGGCGTTGTCGAAGGATTGGAGATGCTCAAGGCCAAAGGCATTCCGATGGCGGTGATCACCAACAAGCCCGATGCCTTTACGTTGCCCTTGATCGAACACTTGGGCCTTGGCGGTTTCTTTGACGTGGTGGTCGGTGGCGACCGCTTCCCTCGCCAGAAACCCGATCCGATGCCACTCATCTGGACGTGCGGCCGGCTGGGCGTGGCACCCCGCAACACCCTGTTCGTCGGCGATTCGGTCAACGATTTCCTCGCCGGGCGGGCGGCGGACTGTCATGTGTATCTGTTGCCCTACGGCTATAACGAAGGCAAGGATGTACGGGAACTTGCCTGCGATGCTATAGTCCCAACCGTGGCGAGCGCTGCTGAGCGCATCGTCAAACGCCAATCCTGATTCTGCAATCACTTAAACGGCATACGACTCGGTTTCTCCAACCCATGTCCCTGCTTCGCGACAACCTGCAAACCGCGCCCGCATTCTGGGCGGAGGCGTGGCCCTGGCGGCCCTGCCGCTGACTTTCGCCCGTACTCCTGGCGCGCGAGCCGTGGCGCGCCCACTCCGGTGCCTGCGTGGCGCCCCGTTTGCAGACCTGCACTGCCGTGCAGACCCCGTTCGTGGAGCATCCAATGACCGAATCGTATTTCAACCGGCTGGCTGCCGAGGGTTATAACCGTATCCCCGTTACCCTCGAAACCTTTGCCGATCTCGATACCCCGCTATCGATCTACCTCAAGCTGGCCAACGGCCCTTATACCTACCTGCTCGAATCCGTTCAGGGCGGGGAGCGTTTCGGGCGCTCCTCGATCATTGGCCTCGCCAGCCCGACCCGCCTGGTGGTCAACGCCCATCAGGTGCTGGTCCTGACCGGCGACCGCATCGCCGAGCGCGAAGACGATACCAACCCGCTCGACTTCATCGGCAAGTTCATGAAGCGCTTCCGTGCCGCGCCGGCCCCCGGCTTGCCTCGCTTCTGCGGCGGATTGGTCGGCTGTTTCGGTTACGACACCGTGCGCTACGTTGAAACGCGCCTCACGCGGACACGCAAGGCTGACGAACTCGGCACGCCGGACATCGTCCTGCTGCTCTCCGAGGAAATCGCTGTCGTCGATAATCTCTCCGGCAAGCTGACGCTCGTCGTCTATGCCGAGCCCGGCGTGCCAGGGGCTTACCAGAAGGCGCAGGCGCGGCTGAAAGCACTGTTGGCCAAATTGCGCGAACCGGCGGCCATCCCCGTGGAAACGCCGCAGGTTTCGGCTCCCGCGGTATCGCTGTTTGGCGAGGCGCATTTCAAGCAGGCGGTGGAGAAAGCCAAGCGCTACATTACCGAGGGCGACATCATGCAGGTCGTCCTTTCGCAGCGCATGAGCAAACCCTTTGGCGCGAGCCCGATGGCGCTCTACCGCGCGCTGCGTTCGCTCAATCCCTCGCCCTACATGTTCTATTTCGACTTCGAGGATTTCCATGTCGTCGGTGCGTCGCCGGAGATCCTGGTGCGCCTTGAGGGCGAAACGGTAACCG
Organism: uncultured Propionivibrio sp.; assembly: GCA_964531885.1. Lineage (GTDB taxonomy): Bacteria > Pseudomonadota > Gammaproteobacteria > Burkholderiales > Rhodocyclaceae > Propionivibrio. The sequence continues at coordinate 486 of CAZHFS010000001.1, read as the reverse complement.
TTCGTCCGATTGCCGGTACGCGCAAGCGTGGTGCGTCGTTCGCCGAGGATCAGGAACTGGCCGCCGAACTTCTGGCCGACGAGAAGGAGCGCGCCGAACACGTGCAGCTCCTCGATCTCGGCCGCAACGACGCCGGGCGCGTCTCCAGGGTCGGCAGCGTGCGCGTGACCGAGAACATGCTGGTCGAGCGCTACTCGCACGTCATGCATATCGTGTCAAACGTCGAAGGCAAGCTGCAGCCCGGGTTGGATGCGCTCGACGTGCTCAAGGCCACCTTTCCGGCCGGGACGGTTTCCGGTGCGCCCAAGGTGCGGGCGATGGAAATCATCGACGAGCTTGAGCCCGTCAAGCGCGGGATCTATGCCGGCGCGGTCGGCTACCTTGGCTTCCATGGCGACATGGATCTGGCGATCGCCATCCGCACGGCCCTTGTCAAGGACGGCAAGCTGCACGTTCAGGCCGGCGCCGGCATCGTCGCCGACTCCA